>CAYWNJ010000141.1:0-6112 GCA_964459535.1 uncultured Rhodobacterales bacterium | reverse complement strand
TGGGCCGGTGCGCGCCCACGCGCCCGAAGCCGAGCGCCCATGCTCGGGTCTTGGCCGGGACGACGGGGGCATTACGTCGCCAATGGCGGTTTCAAGATCGGCTTTGGCATGGCGCCTAAAGTGGCCGAGGTGATGGCGGACCTTATCCTTGAGCAGCAGGACAATATTCCTGCTGGTTTTGACGTCATGGCGTCAGTTTAGCGCCCGGCGTTGCAGGAATATCTTCCCGGCCTCTTTAACAAGAAGTAAGTTGCGCTATATAGGTCGCCGTTAGGCAGACCACTTTAGGTGAGCTTATGTGCGCGGCATATGTCAATAAGATGAGTGATGATGGGGATGATCAGAGCGATAGCTCGGTCATTACAAAAACGCTGCCCAAGACCAAGCGTCCGCCGCTTTATAAGGTGCTCTTGCTGAATGATGACTACACGCCCATGGAATTTGTGGTCCATGTGCTTGAGCGGTTCTTTGGCCTAAGCCACGCACAAGCCTTTGAGATCATGCTAACCGTCCATAAAAAAGGGGTCGCTGTGGTTGGTGTATTTAGCCATGAAATTGCCGAGACGAAAGTTGCGCAAGTTATGGATATGGCGCGTAGGCATCAGCACCCGCTGCAATGCACCATGGAAAAGGAAGACTGAGCTGTATCGGACGCTCAGATGATCGGCGCGCGCCTTCCCCTCGCGCTGAATGCAGGCTTTGAAGCCGCAGGAAGGGTTGGGGTTTTTCACCCGCCGCTTGATGCGGACCTCCGCTCGCTTGATCATTTCGAGGTTATTTCCCCACATGCTGAGGCGCCTGCAACTTGGCCTATGGCCCAGCCCAAACCTTCTGGGCGCTACGATACCGCGATTGTGTGCCTGCCGCGCGCGAAAGACGCGGCACATGCCTTGATTGCGCAAGCGCTATCGGTGACAGATGGTCCGGTTTTGGTGGACGGGCAAAAGCTTGATGGCATTGACAGTCTCTTGCGCGCGGTCCGGGCACGGGTGCCCATCTCTGGGCTCATCGCCAAGGCGCATGGCAAAGCCTTCTGGTTTGGCCCCACCGATGCTTTTCGCGACTGGCAACAAAAAGCTACGCGGACGCCAGATGGGTTTTGGACGGCCCCTGGACTTTTTTCTGCGGATGGGGTGGACAAGGGCTCTGCCTTGCTCGCCGAGGTCCTGCCCGAACGACTTGGTGCGCATGTCGTAGACCTTGGCGCCGGTTGGGGGGCGCTTTCGGCGCGTGTGCTGGAGCGCGCCGCTGTTGAAATCTGCCATCTGGTTGAGGTTGATCACGCGGCGCTCGCGTGTGCAAAGCAGAATGTTCTTGATCTGCGCGCACGGTTCCATTGGGCCGATGCGCGATCTTGGCACCCGCCGGCTTTGGTTGATGCCGTCGTGATGAACCCACCCTTTCATACGGGCCGCGCGGCAGAGCCGGGGCTTGGCCAAGCCTTTATCGCCGCTGCGGCGCGTATGCTGAAACCGCAGGCATGTCTCTGGATGGTGGCCAATCGGCAGCTTCCTTACGAAGAAACACTCCGCACCCATTTCGCAGAATGGCGTGAAATCGGAGGGGATACCCGCTTTAAGATCAGCATCGCCGCGCGGCCCATTCCGCCCAAACGCCACTATCGCATCAAGAGGTAGGCCATGTCTTTTTCCATCTCCGGCAAAACCGCGATTGTCACTGGGGCAGCGAACGGCATTGGTTTAGCCCTTGCCCGGCATTTCGCGGACAAGGGCGCGAATGTCATGTGCGCGGATATGGATGAGCGGCGCTTGATCGACCAACTGGGAGAGACGCCAGACGAAAGCAATATGCGCGTTTTCGCTGGGGATCTACGTGAGCGGCTGACCGTCGCGAACCTCGTATCCGCAACGATAGATGCTTTTGAATCGATTGATATCTTGGTCAACGCATCGCGCCAAGTGATGGCCTCTGACGCGCTGAATGTTGAAGACAATTCTGTTGAGGTGCTTTTCGAGCAAAATGTTTTGACCGCGATGCGCCTGACCCAAGCCGTCGCGCGGCGGATGATCCGTCAGGCCGAGGTTGGCGGGACGGGACAGGTTGGCGCGATCATTAACCTTAGCTCTATCGCAGCTCATGCAACGCGGCCAGAACTCTTAGGCTATTCGATGTCTGCGGCTGCACTTGAGCAGATGACACGCTCGATGGCGCTCGTCCTCGCACCACACCGAATTCGCGTGAATGCAATTGCATTTGGATCTGTCATGTCCGCTTCGCTTAAGACAGCCGTCTTAGAGAACGAAGGTTGGCGCGAGGATATCGAGGCGCACACGCCGATGGGTCGCATTGCTGCACCAGGAGAGTTGGCGGACGCGGTGCAATTTCTCGCCTCTGAAGGGGCGGGGTTTGTAACCGGCGAAGTGATCACGATTGATGGGGGACGCTCGCTTTTGGATGCAGTTGCTGCCCCGGCGCATTAGAGCGTCCGACCTTAAATTCGAGGCATCTCGCCTTGACCATATCTCCCGCGCAACAGGCACTGCCCAGCCGCGCCGTTCCGCCTCCACGGGGCGGCGCTATAGAACTTTTGCTGGGTGCCTCAGGTTTAAAGGTCGGCGCTATTGAGGTCGATTGCTAAACGCAGCCGCTAGTACGTTCCCGCCTGATAACGATCTTCAAGAAATTTTGCATATTCCGCAAAACGCAGCTTAAAACGTTTAGTAAGCGAGCTTTTCGCAAGCTTAAGGGATTGTACCAATAGCCGGGCGGACAGTGTTTTAGGGCGCAGTTCAAGGCCGATCTGAACCCGCGTGCGCCGTGCTGAGAGAGCTACGCAATCGACCCGAAAAGTCCCGGTTATCCCACCGGAGGTAAAGGCAACCTCTAGTTCGTCTGGCCGCGCAAGATGCATCATTTCAAGTGACAAATTACGCCGCCGTCCACGCAGTCGAAAGGACGCCTGCCAAGTCATGCCGGGTCCGATAGAGGACAGCAAGTCGGTACGCCGCACATCCGCACCGCGGCGCATGGCTTGGCGCTGTAGACCCTCAAAGTCACACAGCATGTCAAAGGTCGGCTCTATGGGCGCTTCGATATCCTCGCGCGAAGAAAGTTTCATGCGTTATCCTGAACCTGCTCTGTTTCCTTTAGATGCAATTTTGAAGTCAATCCAGCCTATCCGCAAGCCAGTTTTCCAGCAAAAAATGCGCGATGGCGCCTTTGCGTGCGGGAAGCAGCTTGGGATGGGTACCCGCGAAAGCCTCTGCAATTTCTTCGCGGCTGGCCCAAAAAGCATCTTCGATCTCGACGGGATCTATCGTGATCTCCCGGCTCGTGGCCTCACCATGACAGCCCAGCATCAGCGACGCGGGGAATGGCCAGGGCTGTGAGGCGAGATATCGGACTGGTCCAACTTTGACCCCCGCCTCCTCGTAGACCTCACGCCGGACGGCGGCCTCAAGGGTTTCGCCGGGTTCGATAAAGCCTGCGAGCAGCGAATACATCCCCTCCGGCCAGCCCGGAGAGCGTCCCATCAACACCATGTTCCCATGCGTAATCAGCATAATAACAACCGGATCTGTCCTGGGGAAATGTGAGGTGTCGCAGGCTGGGCAATGGCGCTGCCACCCGCCTTGGTTCGCAACGCTTGGCGCCCCGCACCGCGCGCAGAAGCCGTGCGCCTTATGCCAGTCAAGTAGCGCTTTGGCCGTCGCGGCAAGTTCTGCGTCCCGTGGGGTGAGCCAGGTCATGATCCGTCGCAACTCGGCAAAGACTTCAGTCTCTGCCATCAGCGGGTGCCGCTGTTCGGAGGGATCCAGAAACCCGCCAACAGTCGCTGTTTGCGCGGGCTCTGGACTCCATTCACTGAGATCAAAGGCAAAACGTGGTGCGCCGTCCTCACGCCCAAGGAATATGGAATTTTCGGACGCGTCGCGCAAAATCGGATGGTCCATTGGAAGCTTGAGCAAAGCTGCGGGCCGGTTGCGCTGAATAAGTGGCTTGCCCCGCCAAAGAACAATCGCGCGCGCGTGGGCGCTCTCGCGTAAGCGTTCCAAAGCACCTGCGTCCTGTCGAAGTTCTGCAGCGCGATCCAAGCCGGATCCCCCAAAGGTTACCGTTTCGGCGTGTCGCATGCTTTTGGTCGCTCCCTTAGCTTCATCCCGGCTCTGTCGCATGTCCAATGCCCGTATTCAATGAAAACGCATCAGATCTTTCGCGCATAGCTTGTATGCGCTAAGTGGGAACTATGTCTCAGACCACTCCTATGGCACATCTTCGCATTTTGGCCAGTTCAGATTTGCATATGCATGTGATGGCCTTTGACTATCGCAATGATGCAAAGCGGCCTGGCACGGGGTTGGCAAGCCTCGCGCATCTGATCGAGCACGCCCGCGCGGAATGTCCCGAGGCGCTTTGTTTGCTGCTGGACAATGGGGATCTGCTTCAGGGCACGGAATTGGCCGATACTGTAGCGTATGATCCTGCAGCTGATCCGCTGGCCGAATGCTTGCACCATGTCGGCTATGATGCGTTGGGCCTGGGAAATCATGACTTTGATTATGGAATGGCGCGGCTTACACGCCATATTGCAGCGCTCGATCTGCCCGTGATCTGCTCCAATTTTGACGTAGAGGGCGCACAACCGCACGCGCTGCTTGAGCGTAGGGTTCGTCTCTCGGATGGTCGCAGCGTACCGATTTCCATTGGGATATTATCGGTGCTGCCACAAGAAACGGTGATATGGAACGCCGCACATCTCGAAGGATCATCCGCCCCGCGCGCGCCCGAGGCCGCAGTTCAAGAAGGGATAGCCGCTTTGCGCGCCAAAGGGGCGGATCTGGTCGTTCTCTTGGCCCATACTGGGCTATCGGAGAGCGGCAACGTTGGGTCGGAAAACAATGCCCAATTGCTGGCCCGCGTACCGGGGGTCGATGCGTTGATATGCGGGCATACACATCTAAGATTGCCGGGACCTGATCACGCGGGCTTTCCGGATGTTGATATTGTGACGGGCAAAATAGTGGGTGTTCCGGCTGTGATGCCTGGCTACGCAGGGGCTTTTCTAGGCGTGATAGACCTGAGGCTTGCGCAGGAGGATGGTAGCTGGCGGCTTTGCCAAGCAGAATCTGAATTGCGTCCGGTTCATCCTGACACGCCAGAGGTGCCCCTGATAAAGACCGCAGCGCAGCGCGCGCACAATCAGACGCGTGCCTATCTCGGGGAAAAAGTCGGAACAACACCCGCCGCAATGCACAGCTATTTCTCGGCATTACAGCCCGATGCCGGGCAGCATTTGACGGCATTCGCGATGATCCGGCAAACGCGCGCAGCTTTGAAGGAAACGGCACATGGCCGCCTGCCTATTCTGGCCGCTGTCGCCTCTGGCGCAGCAGGGGGACGAGCGGGACCGCGCAACTATCTCGATCTACCGGCGGGCCCGATTTTGAGACGTCATATCGCAATGCTTGCCCCCTATCCAAACCTTGTCTGGGCGTTGCGCCTCAGCGGAGCAGAGCTTTGGCATTGGCTGGAGCATTCGGCTGCCTATTTTCAGACCTTTGCTCCGGGCGTGCCTCAGGCGGATTTAATTGATCCCCGCTTCCCAGCCTTTAACTTCGATGCGATCTTTGGGCTGAGATGCGAGATTGATGTAGGCTTTCCTATTGGCGAGCGCATTCGTTCTGTGACGTGGGAGGGAAGGCCGCTTGAGGACAGCCAGCCCTTTATCGTGGCGACCACTTCATACCGCGCGGCGGGCGGCGGTGGTTTTCCCGGCGCAGAGCCTGCAAACATCGTCTTGCGCAGTCAGACAACGGTCGCACAAGCCATTGAAGCGGAGCTATCTGCCGGGCCCGCGCGGCGCTTTGACATCGAACCTTGGCGCATAACTGCGGATTTGAACGCGCAAGCGGTGCTGGCAACCGGGCCTGGCGCGTTACAGTATTTCCCAGAAATCTCTAACCATGCGCCCGAAGTCTTGGGTTCTGACGCAGAAGGCTTCCTCCGGCTACGCGTGTCGCTAAGCCCGTAGTTGGCCATGCTGGCAAAATCTTGACTCTATAGCGTTTCGGTTTGAGCCTGAGGCATAATTGGCCTGAAGCAGACATTGCCGCAAAGCACCTCGCCCGGAGTCAAGGCCGCAGGCCGCCGG
>CAYWNJ010000140.1:0-6118 GCA_964459535.1 uncultured Rhodobacterales bacterium | reverse complement strand
ACTCCATAAGCCAGGGCGATGGCGATGGCGCGCTTTTGCTTATCGCGCCGCATATTGACCGCGCGGTGCAAAGCGAGAATGCCGCCCTCCTCTCAACGATGATGATGCTGCGCGCCGAGGCGCTAGAGCTTCAAGGTCGGGTGTCCGAGGCTGAAACGGTTCGGCTGGACAGTCTGGGTTGGGCGCGGTACGGCTTTGGCCCGGAATGGGCGGTGCGCGCCAAGCTGCGCGAAATAGAATCGCTTAGCCCAATCAAAGGGTAACGGGTTGAGAGCCAGATGATCATACTCATAGCGGCCCTGCTTGGGGCAGGTCTTGGCGGCATAACGGCATGGCGACGGCGCGGTGATCGGCTAGACATTGCCCAATACGCGGTTGGCTTTGCTATTTTCTTTGCCCTGCTGTCTTTGCTCGGCGTGATCATCCTTGGCCGCACCCTTGGCTAACGCATGTAGACAGCGCTTAGGCGCGCCGCTAGGACTAGCGTTATGTTTTTGTCCTTCTTTGAGCATCTGCGCCAAGCTGGCGTGCCCGTGTCATTGCGCGAGTTTCTTTCCTTCCTAGAAGGGATGAAGCGTGGGCTTGCGACTTATGATGTTGACGCGTTCTACTATCTTGCCCGGATTTCAATGGTCAAAGACGAGCGGAACATTGACAAATTTGACCGCGCCTTTGCCGCCGCCTTTGACGGGCTCGAACAGATCAGCGTTGAGCAGGTGCTTGAGGCGGTTGAGATCCCCCATGAATGGCTCGAAAAGCTAGCCGAGAAGCATCTGAGCGAGGAAGAGCGCCGCGAAATCGAAGCTTTGGGCGGGTTTGAAAAACTCATGGAAACCCTAAAACAGCGGCTTGAAGAGCAGCAAAAGCGCCATCAGGGCGGCTCGAAATGGATTGGCACGGCGGGCACCTCGCCCTTTGGTGCCTATGGGTATAATCCCGAGGGTGTGCGGATTGGCCAAAAGGAAAGCCGCCACAAGCGCGCGGTCAAGGTTTGGGACAAGCGCGAATTTAAGAACCTGGATGATACGGTCGAGCTTGGCACCCGCAACATCAAAGTTGCGCTTAAACGCCTGCGCCGTTGGGCGCGCGACGGGGCCGAGCAAGAGCTTGATCTAAATGGCACAATCCGCGCCACTGCCGAGAATGGCTATCTCGATGTCAAAACTCGCCCCGAGCGGCGCAATGCGGTTAAGGTGCTTTTGTTTTTGGATATTGGCGGCTCTATGGATCCCCATATCAAGATCGTCGAAGAGCTATTCTCTGCCGCGCGCTCTGAGTTCAAGCATATGGAGCATTTCTATTTTCACAATTGCCTTTACGAAGGCGTGTGGAAGGACAATCGCCGCCGCTGGGATGATCAGACCTCGACCGCAGAGGTCCTGCGCACCTATGGGCCGGATTATAAGTGTATCTTTGTGGGCGATGCGTCCATGTCCCCTTATGAGATCGCCTATCCGGGCGGCGCGTCCGAGCACTGGAACGCCGAGGCGGGCCATGTCTGGCTAACCCGCGCGCGCGAGCAATGGGCATCGTGCTTGTGGATAAACCCGGTGCCGGAGAAATACTGGGGCTACACCCACTCAATCCAAATGATCCAAGAAATCTTCGGCGCAGAGCGCATGATCCCCATGACGCTTGAAGGCTTGGGCCAAGGCATGCGCGTGCTCTCCCGCTAAGACGGCTTGTCGTAGACGCCTAGGACGGATTGCCACGTTTCCCAAGGGCAGGAACGCCTTACATTCGCGCCCATGTATGATTGCGATATCCTCATCTCTGGCGGCGGGATTGCTGGCCTGACTGCTGCGGCCGCGTTTGGCGCCGCAGGGTTCCAGGTTATATGTGTAGAGCCGCAGCTTTCTTCACAGCAAACCGATCGCGGCGCGGCTGATCTGCGCTCAACCGCGCTGCTTCAACCCGCGCGGCACCTGCTTGAAGGGGCCGGGATATGGCCTGCGCTCGAGCCCAATACGGTGCCGTTAGAGGTCATGAGGATCTGCAACGCCACGCTGGGCACCGAGCATCGCATCACGCAAAGCCAGTCCTTTCATGCGCGCGAAATCTCGGATCTGCCCTTTGGTTGGAATGTGCCCAATCGTGTCCTCAAACAGGTCCTCACGGAGCATTTGGCAACACTGCCAAATGTCGATCATCGGCAGGGTCTTGGGGCGACGAGCCTTACTACGCGGCTGAACGCCGGTTATGTGCGGCTGAGCGACGGCACAAGGATCTGCACGCGATTGGTGCTGGCTGCAGATGGGCGCAACTCTCCGATGCGCCAGGCGGCGGGGATCGGAGTTACGATTCGGCGATATGGCCAAAAGGCGCTGGTTTTCACGGTCACGCACGAGAAACCGCATGAGAACACCTCGATTGAGATCCACAAAACCGGAGGACCGTTCACGCTTGTTCCCCTTGCCGATATCGCGCAAAGCCCAGCCTCAGCGGTCGTTTGGATGGATGACGGCGCCGCGCAAGTTCAGCGGCGCAGCCAAACAGCGGCGCATTTCGAGCAAGAGATTTCCGAGCGCAGTTGCCACGTGCTGGGCGCGCTTAAACTCGCCTCCGAGCGCACGATCTGGCCGATCATTGCGCAGCGCAGCCAAGCGATTATAGCGCAGCGCCTCGCGCTGATCGCCGAGGCCGCACATGTTGTGCCGCCTATTGGCGCGCAAGGGCTGAATATGTCGCTTGCAGATATTCAGGTGCTGCTAGAGAGTGCCATCGCGCAGCCCGAAGCTTTGGGAAGCGCTGCAATGCTCGCCAGCTATAGCCGCAAGCGCATGGCGGATATCGCCCTTCGGCACGCGGGCATTGGTGTGCTCAATCGGGTCAGCCAAGCGCATGATAGCTTTGGTCAAAACCTGCGCAGTATGGGCTTGGATCACCTGCACGGGTCGCATTTTTTACGCCGAAACCTGATGCGGCTCGGGCTCGGCGCGTAGCGCAGCCATTGCGGATCCTACTGGCCTACGCTTCCCCCTCAGCGGCGCTCAATAGCACGCGAGATAAGATCCACAAACTCGGCGCCGGTCTTTATCGCCCCTACCTCATCCGCCGTCACAGTCACCCCGTGGCGGCTCATCGCCTCATAGCGGGGTTGGCGGTGGGCCAGCGCCCGCGCATAGGCCCAGCACGCAAATGCATTGGGGTCGACCGCAGCCGCGCTCTGCCCCGTCATTTGCAGATAAGCCTGCCAGGTCGCGTCCAGAAAGGCCGGTTGATAGGCCATCGGTTTGGGATCTTCCTCAAACCGCGCGATCAGCGCGTCTTTATGCGCCGCGTCGCCTTTGATCCAGATCGGCAGGCACAGCGCACAAAGCGCCGTCATCAGCGGGCCCTCAGGATCCTCTGGATCCACCCATTCACAGAGCGAGCCGCCAGTGTCGCAGATGAAATTGGGGTAGCCATAAAGCGTCTCTGACCGCTCGGCGAAATAGGCGGTATCGAAAAGCGCCGCGATCTCGGCCTTGCGAAACTCCTCCTGGCGCGCGCGATAGTCGTCAATCGCCAAGCCCTCTTTGCCCGGATCCCCCGGCATACCAAGGTAGGTGGCGACCGGCTGTAGATTCTCAAAGGTGATATTCGAGCCGATATAGATACTGTCCGACATCAGAAGTTTGCGCAAAAACGGCACCTTCATCGCCTCGGCCTTGGCGTTGTCGGTAATCCGCTCGCCCAGATAACGCGTGCCGATCCGGTAATCTATGGAATAGTGGAACCATTCTCCACCCGCCCGCAGCATTTTTGCGATATGGGTCTTGCCCAGCCCCGACATGCCATACAGCATAATCCGTTTGCGCGGCGCGGCGCGCCAAGCCTCGGCACTTTCGTAAAGCATCAAGATGTCTTTCCTGCCAATCTGGCGCAGATGTACGCAAGCCGGCAAGAGCCGTCAATTCCGCGCGCGCCCCAAGATGCGCCCATCCAAGATAATCAGCCCCAGCGCGAGCAATCCAAAGCCCAAGAACGCCTTGAGGCTAAGCGCTTCGCCCAGAACCGCTGCACCTAGGCTGATTGCAATGGGCGGGATCAGCAAGGTCACCAGCATCAAATTGCCGCTGCCTGCCATCGCTAAGACGCGGTAATAGAGCAGATAGGCCCCTGCGGTCGCAAGCAGCGCGTAATATCCAATCGCGAGCATCGTGCCCGGTTGCAAGGCTAGCGTCACCGGTCCTTCGACGATCACAGCCAAGGGCACCGCAATCAGGCTTGAACCGGTCAGCATCCCCGCTGCCGCGACGGGCGCGGCCAAACTGCCAAGGTATTTGCGCGCCCAGACCCCTGCGAGCGCATAGCTTATCGTGCCTGCAATCACCGCAAGCTGGGCGAGAGAGCGTAGGTCTAGAGATTGGAAATTCTCAAGCCCAATCGCTGTTGCAACCCCGAAAAACCCCAGGCCAACACCAAGCGCTTTGCGCGGTGTTATCCGCTCGTCCGCAAAGAACAGTGCGGCTGCAATGACGCCAAAAATCGCGGTGGCTGCGTTGAGGATCGAGATTAAGCCGGTTTCAATATAAAGCTGCCCCCAGGCCATAAATCCAAAAGGTATGACATTGTTCAAAAGCCCCATCACGAGAAAGGCGCCCCAAATGCGCGCCTCGCGGGGCAGCGGTAAACCTTGCCAGACGACCACCGCCCAGAGCACCAACATCGCCCAAAATGTGCGATGCGCGACGGAGGTCAGAAAGCCAATCTCATCAAGCGCAATACGGATGGACAAGAACGAGCCACCCCAGAGCAAACCCAGCAAGAGCAGTTCGGCCCAAGCGCGCCCGGAAAGAGATTTTTGCATCGTCATAGCGGCAGGTCTATCCAAGTCCGACGGCCCCTGCGACCCGAATTTTGCGCTTTCCTCTGCCTATTACTCTCGCGGCTATGGTTGACGGTTCCAAGCTTATGCACTGAAAGAGCGTATTTTCGATGCAAAGAAAATGGGCAGCCTAACCCTGACGCGCCTCGCGCCAAAGATTGATGTAGTTGCCGGCAAAGATGACCAACGCACCAATTAGCACCCAAATGTCCAGCGCCTCCCCGTAAACAAGCGCGCCGATGAAGGCGATCATCGGCAGGCGGATAAAGTCCATGGGAACCACAAGGGTGGCGGGGGCCAAGGATAGCGCACTTGTGAGGCAATAATGCGCGGCCAGACCCGCGATGCCGATCAGTACAAGCCAGGGCGCGGTGGACGCTGAAGGCGCGGCGATCCGGCCATCATATCCCGCGCAGATCAGACCCATTACAAGCTGCATCAAGGTAAGCCAAAAGAGAATATTGGTGATGCTTTGCGTGCGGGTGAGATATTTGGTCATAATGATGCTCAGCGCAAAGAACAGCGCCGAGCTTGCCGCCGCCATTGCGCCCAGATCAATGGCTTGCGCCCCAGGACGTACGATCAGCAATATCCCAACAAAGCCCATGAATGCAGCTAGAATGCGGGTTGAGGTCACCTTTTCCCCCAGCAGAAACGGGCTGAGAACAAGCACCCAAATGGGCGAGGTGAACTCCAGCGCAAAGACTTGCGCCAAAGGGATCACCGTGACCGCAAAGAACCAAAGGTTTTGACCGGTGAAATGTGCCATATTGCGCAGCACATGAAGGCCCAAGGCCTGGCGCGTGATTGCCGCCCAATCCTGAAACGCAGTGGCCAGCAGGCAAACAATTAGAAAACCAACCACTGAACGGTAGAGCATAATTTCAAACGTATCGAGGTCAGAGCTAAGCTCGCGCCCTGCGATCGCCATCGTCGAAAAAGCCGCAATAGTTCCCGTCATCCAGAGTGCGGCGCGCAACGTTGGACTCATGGGAACACCCGCGCGGTAGGGCCATCGCAACGGGCGAAGCCCCTCTCTTTGCACAGAAACGCTGCGGGGCTGAACGCACCTACTCCCACTCGATTGTTCCGGGTGGTTTCGAGGTGATGTCATAGGTCACCCGATTAATACCGGGAACCTCGTTGATGATCCGTGTGGCCGTCTCGCTTAGGAATGCATGCTCAAACGGGTAGTAATCGGCAGTCATACCGTCCACAGAGGTTACGGCCCGCAGCACCCGGCCACGTGTAGCAGCGGAACACGTGCAGGGCGGGAACCCACCGAGGGGCGGGACGTTGCCGTGCTGT
>CAYWNJ010000139.1:0-6146 GCA_964459535.1 uncultured Rhodobacterales bacterium | reverse complement strand
AATGGATCATGGGATCGTGACGGACCCTTGGCGCTATGGTGGGCAGCTTTTTTGGGCGCCTACGCTGGAGGATTCGCGCTATACCTGGCTGCCAAGGCAGCAGGTCTGGGACACAAAAGCGAAAAAACTGAAAAGACGTCAATCGGTGCAGCCTTGACCCTAGGATGTCCGCACCATTTATCTCCTTGCGAACCAGCTCGCCGAAGCATGGCGACGCGTGTAGAACTCTCCCATCAATCCGATGACAATCAAGACGCCGCCTACGATTAGGGGGTAATCGATTGAACTGTTACGCGGATAATAGTTAATAAAGGTAAATCCCCGCGTTTGATCAATTGTATGAAAAAGCGGGTTCCAGTCGAACATGTTTAACATGTAGGTGGGTAGAGTATTCGCAACAAACATTTTCCCCGAGGCGATCATATTAACACGCTGGTAAATTGTTGTGAAGATTTTGACGGCTTCAGGAAACCACGGCTTAAGCGAGAGCAGGACAAGGCCTAGCCCCAAGCCAGCAAACCACGCGATCAACAACATGCTGAACGCGCCAGCTGGATTGTCAATATAAACTGGCGTAAAGGCAACATGGTAGACGAATAAGATCGCCAGCATCGTAAAAACTTGGATGTAAAGGGCGCCAAAGGCGGCCGAAAGGATTGATACGATCGTGTTGAGCGGTGCGTGCTGCATCATCGGGCTGGCAGGGCCTTCGGAATTGACCACAGAACCCATCGTCTTCGCATGGGTCATATACAGAAAAATACCTGTCATGATATAAAGCAAAAAGTCGCCACGCAGCGCAGCGCCGCGCAGGCCAAGAAAAGAAAACATTAAGTAAAACGCGAGCACAAAAGTGAGCACCTGCAGCATATTCAGGGCCATCGCAACAAACGCGTTATTGTGCTGATTGCGAATGCTACGCACGATAGAATGATACACGACTTCAAACATCGCTAGCGCGATGCCAAAGCTTGTCTTTGGTTTTCGTCTGCTACTAAACACGTTGCCTCATGTCTCCTGCTCAGCAGATTTTCGCAGGGATTTGTTGTTGTTCGGTTATCAAATCAGCATAAGGCAAATATGATGTAAATTCAACTCTTCGAAAGATAGAAGGACCCGCTTATGGACTACGAGGCTTTGATGGCAGTCATGCGGCGGCTTGCGTTGCAGGCGGGCGATAAGATTATGGCACATTACCGCGCCGAAGATATGGGCGTTGAGATCAAGGCGGATGATAGCCCGGTTACAGCTGCCGATAGAGAAGCAGATGCCCTTATATCCGAAGGGCTAAGCCTTGCTTTTCCAGATATCGCGCTGATCACCGAAGAGCAGGCAAACACCCATGCGACATCAGCCCAGACCTTTCTTATTGTTGATCCGCTGGATGGCACAAAAGAGTTTGTGCATCGCCGGGGTGAATTTACGGTTAATATAGCGCTGGTCGAAGCCGGGGTTCCAACGCGCGGTGTGGTTTATGCCCCCGCAAAACAGCGCATGTTCTTTACCCAGGGCGATGGACAGACCGTCGAAGAGCAAGGGCCTTTTGATTTGGGGAAAGTCGGGGCCTGTCGACCTTTGTCTGTCGCGCAGCCGGACAATCAGGCTTTGGTCGTAGTCGCGTCAAAGTCTCATCGCGACGCAGCAACGGATGCGTATATCGGTCGATATGCCGTCAAAGAGATGACCAGCGCGGGCTCGTCCTTGAAATTTTGCCTTGTCGCGAGCGGGGAGGCCGATCTTTACCCCCGTTTGGGCCGCACGATGGAGTGGGACACGGCCGCAGGCCAGGCCGTCTTGGCAGGTGCAGGCGGTGAAGTGGTCGAGTTTGAAACCCTTGAGCCTTTACGATATGGAAAAGCAGGCTTTGCCAATCCTTTCTTTATCGCCTACGCGCCGGGCGTTGTGCTAGAAGCCAGCTGATGCGTGTTCTTCTTGCGATACCGGCCCGGTATGCCTCTTCCCGCTTTCCCGGCAAACCTTTGGCGATGCTGCGCGGTGCGACGGGGCGCGCGCAAAGTCTGATAGAGCGGAGTTGGCGCGCGGCGCAGCAGGTTCAAGGCGTGGACCGCGTCGTTGTGGCAACCGACGATACGCGCATTGCCGAGGCTGCGGAAGCTTTTGGGGCTGAGGTGGTAATGACCTCGGAAAGCTGCGCAAACGGGACCGAGCGCTGTGCCGAAGCGCATGCTGCCCTGGGCGGAGAGTATGATATTGTCGTTAATCTGCAAGGGGATGCGCCGCTGACGCCGCCCTGGTTCATTGAGGCGCTGATTCAAAGCTTAGAGGCCGCGCCGGAGGCAGAAATCGCAACCCCTGTCCTGCGCTGTGATGGCGCGACGCTGAACGCCTTGCTGGCAGATCGCAAAGCGGGCCGGGTCGGCGGCACAACAGCGGTGTTCGGTGCGCATGGCCGTGCCCTCTATTTCTCGAAAGAGGTCATTCCGTATACGCAAGATAACTTCGATGCGACGGAGCAGACCCCGGTCTTTCATCATGTCGGTGTCTATGCCTACCGGCCTCAGGCGCTGGCGGCCTACCCGTCCTGGCCAGTTGGTCCGCTTGAGCGGCTGGAAGGGCTTGAGCAACTTCGGTTTCTCGAAAACGGTCGCACGCTGCTTTGTGTCGAGGTGGAGGCAAAGGGGCGCCAATTTTGGGAGCTCAATAACCCAGAGGATACGCCTCGGATCGAAGCGATGCTGGCCGAGATGGGGCTGGAATGATCCAACTGCCGGTCAGCATCGTTATCGTAAGCCGCCAGCGACCTGACAAGCTGAAGCTCTGCCTGACTGGAATTGCACAGCTCTGCTATCCCGCTTTTGAGGTTGTTGTGGTGACCGATGCCGATAGCATCGCGGCGATTCAAACGCTCCCTTTCGCTACTTTGCTCAAACTTATTCCGTTTGAAGAGGGAAACATTTCTTCTGCGCGAAACTTAGGCGTTGCCCATGCCGCAGGGGAGGTGATCGCCTTTATTGATGATGACGCCGTGCCAGAGCCCACCTGGCTGACCCACCTTATTACACCGTTTGCCCAATCTGATATTGGTGCAGCCGGGGGGTATGTCCGCGGACGCAACGGGATAAGCTATCAATGGCAGGGCCGATGTGTGGATGAGCGCGGCTATAAAACCACGCTTGCATTTTCAGATGACGCGCCGCGCATTTTTCGGCCTCAGGCGGACTCGGCGCTGAAAACCGAAGGAACCAATATGGCGGTGCGCCGCGCGGTTTTGGTGGATCTGGGCGGCTTTGACCCCGCGTATCATTTCTTTCTGGACGAAACAGATTTGAACTTGCGCCTGGCCCAGGCTGGCTATGCCGTCGCCCTGGTGCCGCGCGCCCAAGTTCATCATAGCTTTAGCCCCTCGGTCCGGCGCCGACAGGATCGCACACCCCTCGACATCTTTGATATTGGGGCAAGCTGGGCCGTCTTTCAGCGCAAATTTGTCCCGACACGGTACAGAGCCCATCATTGGCGCACAATTCGCGCAACCGAGCGTGCGCGTGTCATGGGTTTTTTGATCGACGGTCGGGCCGAGCCGGGCCTTACACGGGCGCTGCTCAAACGGCTGGATCTTGGCTATTCCCAAGGTATGGACCGCCGCGTGAATTCAGGATCAATCCCCGATCAGCCGCTGACCCCCTTCGCGCCCTTTCCGAGTTCTGACGGCGCACATATTTTTATTTGCGCGCGCAGTTGGGATGCTAAAGTGGCGCGTGAAAAAGCGCGCGCCGCGCGGCAAGATGGGGCTATTGTGACATTGCTGCTGCTATCGCCAACAGCGCTCTATCACCACGCCAGATTCCACTCAGATGGGTATTGGGAACAGCGCGGCGGGCAGTTCGGAAAGTCAACACGATCTAACCCTTTGTTTTGGCCATGGTCTTTTCGCGCGAGATGCGATAAGGAACGAATAAGAATCGAAAGAACCCGCGTACTAGATCACCCTTTTGAACAGGCAAAGAAAGTGGCACGACAAAGGCAAAGATCCGGGGACTTGGCTGGATAAAGGTCCAAAATGGTCATGTTTTACACATATTTTCTAGACTATAATGCTCCTATCTTAAGTAACGTGTTTTGGGTGAGGTTAACAAATGCGTAAAAAGGTGACCAAGGCAATTTTCCCTGTTGCAGGTTTGGGAACGCGGTTTCTGCCAGCAACCAAAGCCGTTCCAAAAGAGATTATGACTCTCGTTGATCGCCCCTTGATTCAATACGCCATTGATGAGGCGCGCGCAGCTGGGATTAAAGAGTTCATTTTCGTTACCTCCCGCGGGAAGGGCGCGCTGGAAGATTATTTCGACCATGCGCCCGTGCTCGAGCAAGAGCTGCGCAAAAAGGGTAAAACGCAGCTTCTAGAGACGCTCAAAGACACCAATATGGACAGCGGCGCGATTGCATATATCCGCCAGCACAAGGCGCTTGGGCTTGGTCACGCGGTTTGGTGCGCGCGTCGGCTCATTGCGAATGAACCTTTTGCCGTCATTTTACCCGACGATGTGATCGCCGCCGAAAAGCCCTGTCTTCAGCAGATGGTCGAGGCGTATGAAGAGGTTGGGGGCAATATGGTTGCCGCCATGGAGGTGCCACCCGAGCAAGCTTCAAACTACGGTATTTTGGATGTGGCCGATGATATGGGCAGTGTTGTGCAGCTTAAAGGCATGGTCGAAAAGCCATCCCGTGAAACTGCGCCTTCAAATCTCGCAGCCATTGGGCGCTATATCCTTTCTCCCAGCGTTCTCAGCAATTTGAACAAGATCAAATCGGGTGCGGGGGGGGAAATCCAACTGACCGATGCGATTGCCGAAGAGTTGAACCAAGACCGCAGCGTTTATGGCTATCGTTTCCGAGGTCAGCGTTTTGATTGCGGCAGCAAGTCGGGTTTCTTGCAAGCGACAGTTGCCTTTGGCCTTGCGCGGGAAGAGCTGCGCGATGACCTATCCGCTTATATTCGAGATATCGTTCATGTGGAGCGCGCGGCGGAGTGAGACCTGATCGGGTGGGGCGTTGAAAACAGTTCTCGTCACTGGCGGTGCGGGCTATATCGGCTCGCACGCCTGCAAAGCACTTAGAAATTCGGGCTATATCCCGGTAACCTACGATAACCTCGCAACGGGTTGGCAGGATGCCGTCAAATTTGGTCCCTTCGAAAAGGGAGACCTCTTGGATCGCGCGCGGCTGGATGAGGTTTTTGCCCGGCACCAACCCATCGCAGTCATGCATTTTGCTGCGCTTAGCCAAGTGGGTGAGAGTATTGAGGCGCCGGGTAAATATTGGCGTAACAATGTCATGGGCTCGTTGAGCTTGATCGAAGCGGCAGTTGCTGCAGGCTGCCTCGATTTTGTCTTCTCAAGCACCTGCGCGACCTATGGCGAGCAGGATAATGTCATTCTAGACGAAACGGCGGCGCAATCTCCGATAAACGCCTATGGCAGTTCCAAACGTGCAATCGAGGATATGTTGCGTGACTTTGAGATTGCAGCGGGCCTCCGCCATGTCATCTTTCGCTATTTCAATGTTGCTGGCGCGGACGCGGAGGGCGAGATTGGTGAGTTCCATCAGCCCGAGACCCATCTTATTCCATCAATGCTGGATGCAATCGCGGGCAATCGTCCAGGACTTACAATCTTCGGTACGGATTACGACACACCCGATGGGACCTGCATTCGCGATTATGTGCATGTGTGTGATCTGGTTGATGCCCATGTGCAGGGTCTAGATTGGCTGCGCGCAGGCAAGGACAGCCGTGTATTTAACCTGGGCACCGGGCATGGGTTTTCCGTGCGCGAGGTGATTGATCACGCACGCGCGGTGACAAACCGCGCGGTGCCTTATTCCGAGGGCCCACGGCGCGCGGGAGATTGCCGCAGGCTGGTGTCGGGCTCGACACGGGCCGAGGTCGAGCTGGGCTGGCGGCCTACCCGCTCAACCCTGCCGCAAATGATCACAGATGCATGGAGGTGGCATCAGACTGGGCATTACGAGGCATAGACCACCCCCCGCACGGCTTTTGGATCTGACGCGTTCAATCCGGCGGGCAGGACGCGTGCGCACAGGGGTAGATCGCGTTGAATTCGCCTATCTCCGGACCTTGAGTCGCGATCCTGTGCCTTGTTGGGGGCTCATCCGCACGCCGCTGGGCTATG
>CAYWNJ010000138.1:0-6151 GCA_964459535.1 uncultured Rhodobacterales bacterium | reverse complement strand
ACCCACAAATCTGCCTTTGGGCATGGGGCGGGTTGCAACCAAACCTTATTCTGGGCGCCGCAGAGCGCAGTGTCTCGCTATTTCTCATTGATGCAAGCCAAGATGGGTTTGACAATCAGCGCGAGCGCTGGCTGCCCGAGGTGGCGCGCCATTCGCTCAAAGCATTTGAGCTCTTCAGCGCACGCTCAAAGGCGGCGCAAGCTCAGTTGGTAAAACTGGGCTGTGACCCGGATCGGATAGAACTGAACGCGGCCTTGCGTCCGGGCCCCCCTGTCCTACCCGCCGCTCAATCCAAGATCGACACGCTGACCGCCGCGCTTGCGGCCAGGCCGGTCTGGTTTGCCGAAGGCATCGTCGCAGAGGAGGTGCCCCACCTCATGACCGCGCAGCGCACTGCGCAACGGCTGTCGCACCGGCTCTTGCTAATCGCTGCGCCTGCTGATGATGAAGCGGATGCTCTTATCGAAACCCTCTGCCGCTCTGATCGGACACGGTTCCAACGTTGGTCAGAGGGCCTTGCGCCGGATGAGACAACCTCGGTCTTGATCGCAGATATCGCGGGCGAGTCTGGGCTGTGGCTGAGGCTGGCGCCGCTCGCATTCATGGGTGGCTCGCTCGGGCCAGGTGCGAAGGGGCGCGATCCGATGCATGCGGCTGCGTTGGGGGCAGCGGTGCTTTATGGCCCAGGCGTCGGCGATCACCTTGAGGCGTACCGCCGATTGGCGGAGGTTGGCGCGGCGCGGATCGTTGGGGATGGCCCATCGCTCGCCGCAGCGGTTTCGCAGCTTATCGCCCCAGACCAGGCCGCGCGGATGGCCGTTGCCGGTTGGGGCGTCGTAACCGAAGGGGCGGCTACGACGGATCGCATCTTGGACCTGACCCTCTCGGCGGTCGAAGCCCAGGCGCAGGGGGCAACCTGATGCGCGCCCCGAGGTTTTGGTTCTCCCCCCCCGAGCGCCCTGGTTGGCGCGCCCGACTTCTCGCCCCGCTCGGCAAGCTTTACGCCCTTGGAACCGCCTATCGGCTTTCCCGCAGCGCGCCGCCTACTCGGCTGGACATTCCAGTAATCTGCGTCGGCGGGCTTTCGGTCGGCGGGACTGGGAAAACACCGACCTGCATCGCGCTTGCAGACTTGCTGCGAGATCGATTCCACCAACCGCATATTGTTACCCGCGGTTATGGCGGCAGCCTGGCCGGTCCGGTACGCGTTGATCCGGCGCGCCACAAGGCAGATGAGGTCGGGGATGAGGCGCTCCTACTGGCCGCTTTTGCAGAGGTTTGGGTAGCTAAAGACCGTGCCGTTGGCGGGCGCGCTGCGCAGGCTGCGGGGGCCAGCGTCGTGATCCTCGACGACGGCTTTCAAAACCCTTCGCTTGCCAAAGACCTGTCAATCATTGTCGTTGATGCAGAGACCGGCTTTGGGAATGAGCGATGCCTGCCCGCAGGCCCTCTGCGCGAGCCGGCTTCCATTGGCCTGTCTCGGGCGGATTTGCTGTTGAGCATCGGCAGCGACTACATCCCGCCCCGGGGTTCGCCGCCGCATATATCCGGGCGCTTGGAGCCTCTGCAAACCGGGATGCAATGGCAAAACCTGCGTGTTCTGGCCTTTGCGGGCATTGGGCGGCCTGAGAAGTTCTTTGCCACGCTTCGCAGCCTTGGCGCAGATCTTGTCCGAAGCGAGGCACTGGGCGATCATGAAAAACTCTCAACGCCGCTGCTCGCGCGGCTTGATCGCGAGGCGGCGCGGCTGGATGCGCAACTGGTCACCACAGAGAAAGACGCCGCGCGCCTGCCACCAGCCTATCGCTCAAAGGTCCTAACTCTGCCGGTCCGGCTGCAATTTACTGAGAATGCCGCGCTCTTATCCGCACTCGACAAGGTGTAGGATGGCCAAAGCATTTCTTAGTTATCTCCTGAAGATCGAAATTTGATCCTGTAACCGCTTAGCCCTCCGCCATCCGCAGGATGGCAACGCGCCGACCGCCCCCACGGGCGGCGCGTACCGCGCCACCCTCGGTCGGCTTGAGCAAAGCGGAGATCGTTGGAGATTGGTATCAAAATTCAGTCGCTCAACCATATGTTTGACGACCGTAAAAACGGGGCGGGCCCAAGGCAGCCCAATTGCCTATAACTTCATCTCGGGCTTCGAACGAGAGGGCTTAGTGCGGTGCATTGCCAAAGAGCCAGGCCCAAGCGGCACGGATAACTTCCGCGCGCTCCGAATGCGCTTTGGTGATGGCGGAACGGGCATGCGGGTTTGTTGTTGCTTCGATCATGTCAGGCTCCTCTTCGAACCAGGTTAAGTTGACTTGACCCCAATATGCGGATGAACACCGCTCTCGACAAACGAGATATTCTGTGCTTTCAGTTAAGAAAATTTGATGTGAGAGAATGCCAGATCGCCTGCCCCCTTTAACCGCCCTCCGCGCTTTTGAGGCCGCCGCCCGGCACTTGTCCTTTGCCAAAGCCGCCGATGAGCTTTATGTGACACCCGCCGCGCTCAGCTATCAAATCAAATCGCTTGAGGAGCATCTCGGCACGCCAGTCTTTCGCAGGCTCAATCGCGCCGTCGAGCTTACCGAGGTTGGCAAAGCGCTCGCACCCGGTATTTCCAATGCATTTCAGATACTTGCGTCGTCTTGGCAGGCGGCCCATCGCACTCAGGATGGCACCTCTCTGACCGTGACTGCGGGTCCAGCCTTTACGGCGAAGTGGCTCGCGCCTCGGCTCTACGATTTCGCGCTTGCGCATCCTGACATTGAGTTGCGGTTCTCCGCATCGCTAAAGATGGTGGATCTGGGCCGGGATGGCGTCGATGTCGCCATTCGGTTTGGATATGGCCCAGACAAAGATCTTTATTCTCTGCCCCTGGCCGAGGAATGGGTCAGCCCGGTGATGACCCCAGAGCTTGCCGCGCGATATCCGACAGTAGAAAGCCTAACCCGCGCGCCCGTTATCTTCGACGATAGCATTCAGTTTCTTAATCCGCCCGCCGATTGGGAAACCTGGTTTTCGCTTTACGGCATCCACCACACACCGACACATGGGCCGCGCTTTAGCCAAGCCGATCATGCGCTGGACGCAGCGCTCGCGGGGGGTGGAGTCGTCCTGGGGCGGCGCGCGCTAGTTGTCAAAGACATCCTCGATGGACGCCTGGTTGCACCGTTCACCCGCGCGCTTGGGACCGGCGCGCGGTTTCGGTTTATCTGCCAGGAAGAAGCAGCAGAACGCCCACAAATCGTCGCGTTTCGGGACTGGATCCTTGCCGAGATTGAAAAGGGGCAACCCGTTACAGACGCGATGGACGTTGTGCCGGTCGCCGCGCGCTAGCTTGAGAGGCGCGTAATCTCCTCCTTAAGCTTAAGCTTTTGCTTTTTCATCGCGGAAAGCTCCAGCGTATCTGTCGCCGGGGTCCGCTGCGCCTGCTCAACCGCGCTGCTGAGCGTATCGTGTTTTCTTTTGAGTTCCTCTAGATGTGCATTCAAGCTCATTCAATCCTCCGTTTTTGACGCTCTGATAAGATAGACAAGCATGGAATTCCCAAGCTGTCACGCCGCACCCGCATTATGAACGTCGAAGGGATTAAATTTTGCTTAAAATTCTAGCGATCCAGCATCTCGAAAAATCGCTGAGAATTCAGGCGTATAGTCGTCCTCGTCTGCAACATGCGTCGCGCCGCGGTGCAGAATGCGTGGAAAATGCAATCGAAAAGGTGATCGACCGCCCTTGCGTCCGCGCAATAGAATCAGGCTAGCGTTGCGCCCGCTGCGCGGTGCAAGGGGCAACACTTCGATCGAGCCGAGCACCTGTTGGGCTGCGCTCAGAAGATCGGGTAGGCGTTCCGGCCTATGGATGAAATAGGCATAGCCACGATGCTTGAGACGCTTCGCCGCCGCCGTGACCCAAGTGGCGAGCGGTGTGACCTCGCCCAGAGCCTCTTCACGATTTTGATCCGCTGAAGGGCGCCCGTGAGCGCGATCAAAATAGGGCGGATTGGCAATGACATAGTCAAAGCTGCGGGCCTTTAGAGTATCAGGCATGGCCGCAACATCTCCCTCGACCACCTGCAACCCGTTTCGCCGGGCGAGCGCGGCGTAGACCGGGTTCCGCTCAAGACCGATGAGTTCAAGATCAGGCACTCGCGCGCCAAGGCAAAGCGCAGCCGTGCCTACGCCGCAGCCGAGGTCAAGCACGGATTGGCCTGGACGCGCGGGCACTGACGCGGCAAGCAGCACGGGGTCCACCCCCGCGCGGTAGCCTTGTTTGGGTTGCCAAACATGCAGCCTCCCGCCCAGAAAGGCGTCTAGCTGGCTATCCGTCACTTGAGACGGCGATGCCGTTGTCGCGCATCACACGCTCGGCGGCGATCAGGTCGGCATCGCGCACCATCAGCCGACGCGGGAATGCACCGATCCCGCCCTCCAAAAGGCTCATATTTACGTCCAGTTCGAACCATTCTATATCCTCGCCCGATAGAAGCGCCGTGGCAAAGGCGATGACGGTCGAATCAGTGCTGCGCAGAAGTTCTTTCATATCTGGGACCTACGGCAGGCCGCGCGCTATGTCGAGTTGGCAATGGGGAAGGTGATGAACGAGATTGGGCAAGTCTCAAAGCCGCATGACCGGTTGGCAGCGGCGTTGGCGGGCAAGCTAGAGGCTGTAAACACGCTTATTCGGGAGCGCATGGCCTCAAAACACGCGCCGCGCATCCCCGAGGTGACGGCCCATCTGGTCGAGGCGGGCGGCAAGCGCTTGCGCCCGATGCTGACCTTGGCCGCCGCGCGGATATGTGGCTATGATGGGCCCTATGATGTCCACCTTGCCGCGACGGTAGAGTTCATCCACACGGCCACGCTCTTGCATGATGATGTCGTTGACGAAAGCGCGCAGCGCCGTGGCCGCCCGACCGCCAATCTTTTGTGGGACAATAAATCATCGGTTTTGGTCGGGGATTACCTGTTTTCCCGCAGCTTCCAATTGATGACGGAGACGGGATCTTTGGACGTGCTGCGCATCCTGTCCGACGCCTCTGCGACGATTGCGGAGGGTGAGGTTTTGCAGATGACCGCCGCCCAGGATTTATCGACCGATGAGGCGGTTTACCTCCAGGTTGTGCGCGGCAAGACGGCGGCGCTCTTTTCAGCGGCGACCGAGGTTGGCGGCGTCATTGCGGGCGCGCCCGAGGCGCAGGTGCGCGCGCTGTTCGAGTACGGGGATGGGCTGGGGATTGCCTTTCAGATCGTGGATGATCTTTTGGATTATCAAGGACAGTCCGACACGATTGGCAAAAATGTTGGCGATGATTTTCGAGAGCGCAAGCTCACCTTGCCCCTGATCAAAGCGGTGCAAAAGGCTGACGCGGAGGAGCGGGCCTTTTGGGCGCGCACGATTGAGGCGGGCCAGCAGAAAGACGGGGATCTTGAGCACGCGCTCACGTTGCTGCGCCGGCATGATGCGCTAAAGGCGACGCGGGCGGATGCGCTCTTTTGGGCGGGCAAAGCGAAGGCGGCGCTAGCACCGCTTCCAGAGCATGACATCAAAGCTATGCTAATTGATCTGGCCGACTTTGTGGTCGCGCGCGTCAGCTAAACTGCGCGATAGTTGCGGGCGTTATGACCGGCGCGTCCGCAACCCACCACTCGGGCTCGGCCTTGCGGATCGAGCTTGCGGTTTTGGCCGCCGCGGCGGCACTTTCGAACAGCCCAAAGCAGGTCGCGCCAGAGCCGGACATCCGAGCGATCAACGCGCCGCTGAGCGCGTCCAAAACGGTTCCGATGATCGGGACGCTTTGGATCGCTGGCGCTTGAAGGTCGTTTCGCATTTGACCAAGCCAGGTGGCGAGGGTCTTGGCCTCTTGCCAGGTGGGCAGGTCGCTGGGCATAGGCGCGTTGTGGCGCTCGGTTAGGTTTTGAAACACCAGCGGCGTTGCGACCGGCACGCGCGGGTTGACGAGGACAAGCCATAAGGGCGGAAGGTTCGATATAGGAGAGAGCTTTTCGCCGATCCCTTGCATACGCTGAGGTATAGGGTTGAGGCAAACCGGGACATCCGCGCCCAGTTGCGATGCGTCGGGCCAAGCCTGCGGGCCCTTTGAGGCATCCAACTTTAGACCTGAATCATCCCACAGCTGTTCGGATAGTGCCGTTCCGAG
>CAYWNJ010000137.1:0-6176 GCA_964459535.1 uncultured Rhodobacterales bacterium | reverse complement strand
CAAGCTGAGCGCCGCCGCAACGCCAATCGCCCCGCCGCCAATGACCAGCGCGTTCTGGTTCATATCGGCAGGCACCGCCTCTAGCCCTAACCGGATCGCGTGCCAGCTTACCGCGATGGGCTCAGCCAAGGCGGCGTGCTCAAGACTGACATGCGTCGGCACCGTGACAAGGTTGCGCTCTGGCATGCGAACATAATCGGCAAAGGCACCCTGGCGCGGTGGCATCGAGATAATCTGGCGGTTCTCACAAAGGTTATCACGGCCCGCGCGCGAGGACCGGCACGTGCCGCATGTCACCAGCGGGTTGATCGTCACCCGCTGCCCGTCCAGCGGACCGCCGACAACCGTCCCTGCCCCTTCATGGCCCAGGATCAGCGGCGCCGGGCGTCGGTCATCATGGCCCAAATAGGCATGCATGTCAGAGCCGCAAATGCCAACGCTATCGATACGGATCAGATGGGCGTCCGTATCCGGTTCGGGATCCGCAACATCGCGATAGTCGAGCGCCTCGGGCGCGGTATAAACCAGAGCCTTCATTTCGCGGTAAAGCCTCCATCAACCATCAGCACTTGCCCCGTGACATAACCACAAGCGTCCGAGCAGAAAAAGAGCAGCGGCCCGTCGATGTCTTCGGGCTCGCCATTGCGGCCCAGGCAGGTCTGCGCCGCATTGCGCGCCGCGCGCTCGGGATCGGCAAAGACCGGCGCGGTGAGTTCTGTGCGAAAGAACCCTGGACCAATCGCGTTGACCGTGATCCCATCACGGGACCACGCCTCTGCCATGGCGCGCGTGAGCTGAGCGATACCGCCTTTGGAAGCGCCATAGGCAAGCCCGCCCGGAAAGGCGCGATGCGATTGCAGCGAGGCAAAGTTAACGATCCGCCCCCAACCTTTCGCCCTCATCCCCGGCACAAAATGCTGAGACAGAAAGAACGGCACCGCCAGGTTCAAGTTTAGCGTCACATCCCAGCCTTCGGGTGTGACTTCATCCGCCGTCTGCCGCGTATTGATCCCCGCCGCATGGACGAGGATATCCGGCGCGCCGAAGGGCGCGGCAGCTTGGCGGGCAAGCTCTTCGAGGCCATCTCGGTCCACCAGATCATAGGGGAGCGGGAAAAGCGCCTCTCCAACGTCCGCTTGCAGATCAGCCAGCGCCTCGGCGCGGCGCGCAATGGCAACCACCGACGCGCCAGCTTGGGCCAGCACAACCGCCGCGCGCCGACCAAGGCCAGAACTGGCCCCGGTTACAACGGCGACATGACCGTTAAGATCTGGCTGTGCGGGCGCGCCCATGCTTACTCCTCAGCCGTTAGATCAAAGCTCTCATCCGGGAAGAACTTTTGCAGGCGGATATCAGCGCTGCGGGCATGGGCCTCCATCCCCTCCAGCCGCGAGATACGCGCCGTCGCCTCGGCGATGGGTTTCGCGCCCTCACGGGTTGAACGCTGCCAAGTGACGATCTTCATATATTTATGCACAGACAGTCCACCCGTATAGGTCGCCGCGCGGCTGGTCGGCAGCACGTGATTGGTGCCCGATGCTTTGTCCCCAAAGGCCACCGTGGTCTCTTCGCCCAAGAAGAGCGAGCCATAGCAGCCCAGACGCTCCAGCCACCAATCGAGATCCTCGGCTTGAACCGTCAGGTGCTCGGGCGCATACTCGTCTGAGGTTGCGGCCATCTCTTCGCGGTCGGCGCAAAGGATCACCTCGGCATAATCGCGCCAAGCTTTGGTCGCGTTGTCCCTATTCACCTCGGGCAGCGTCTCGATCAAGGTCGGCACAAGGCGCATAACTTCCTCGGCCACCGGGCGGTCATCCGTCACAAGCCAAACGGGCGAGTTATAGCCATGTTCGGCCTGGCTGACCAAATCGGTCGCCACAACCATCGGATCGGCTGTTTTATCGGCAAGGATCAAGCTGTCCGTCGGGCCCGCGATCATATCAATCCCGACGCGGCCAAAGAGGATACGCTTGGCCTCTGCCACAAACTGGTTGCCGGGGCCGACCAGGATATTCGCTTTGGGCAGGCCAAAAAGGCCGAAGGTCATCGCCGCAACGCCCTGCACCCCGCCCATAGCCATAATCTTGTCTGCACCGCAGATATGGGCCGCATAAACAATCGCAGGCGCAATCCCAACGCCGGGCCGAGGCGGCGAGCACGCCACGATATGCTGACACCCGGCGACCTTGGCCGTTGTCACGGTCATGATCGCGGAAGCGATATGGCTATACCGCCCGCCCGGCACATAGCAACCTGCGGCCTCGACCGGGATCGTCTTTTGTCCGGCAGTCATGCCCGGCACAATCTCGACCTCAACGTTTTGGAGCGTCGCCTTCTGCGCCTCGGCAAAGCGTTTGACGTTTGCATGGCTGAACTCAATGTCTTTGCGCACTTTCTCAGGTACAAGCGCCGCCGCAGCGTCGATATCCGCCTGGCTTAACATAATCGGTCCGTCGTAGCGGTCGAATTTCGCCGCATATTCAAGCGCAGCGTCATCCCCCCCCGCTTCGATATCCGCCAAAATCTTCTGAACGGTGTCATGCACGTCTGACGCACCACTCGAGGGGGTCAAAGATGCTTTCTTGAGATATTCACGTGTCATTTTGGGGCCAATCCTCGCGATAAAGCTGCAATTTACGCGTTCGAGCGCGGTTGAAACGCGGCAAAGACAACGGAGTTACGGAGGCACTGCAATCCGCACAAACTATGCCTAAATGCACAGCATCACGGGACGCAAAAACTGCGTCAAACTCCATCCTAGCCCTCCCTTGCCTAGAACGATTATCGAATCAACGAGAATGTAAGCGCTTACATCAGAGAGTGCAAGACAACATCCCCTCTTGATCGCACTAGCCCGCGCGGCGTAGCGTTGTGCGACGCGCTGCTTATCAGGCGGCGCAGCGTGGCGGTAACAGGCGGAGTAACGCGCAACTCATGGACACCGCGCCGGACAAAAGACAGCTTCCGACCCTGGCGGATGTGGCGCGGCACGCGAATGTGTCGACGGCAACGGTGTCGCGCTGTCTGAACTCTCCGGATCAAGTTATCGAGAAGACTAGAGAGCGGGTTCTAAAGGCGGTGCGCGAGCTTGGCTATGCGCCAAATTTTGGCGCGCGCGCCTTGGCGGCAAAGCAGACGAATACCTTTGGGGTTGTTATTCCGACAATGGACAACGCGGTCTTTGCCCGCGGCGTTCAGGCGTTTCAAGAAGAGCTTGGCCGCCATGGAAAGACCCTTTTGATAGCCTCTTCCAGCTATCAGACCGAATTGGAGGAGGAGCAAATTCATGCCCTTGTCGCGCGCGGGGCCGATGCGCTCTTGCTCATTGGGTATGACAGGAACCCTGACCTCTACGAATTTTTGGACAAACGGGGCGTGCCCGCACTTATCGCATGGTCCTATGATCCCGCGCAGCAGCGCCCTGCGATCGGGTTTGACAATAAACTCGCCATGGCCGCGCTCACCCGGCTTGCGATTGAAAAGGGGCACCGGAACATCGCGTGTATTTCAGCGCCGATGGCCGACAATGACCGCGCCCGCAGCCGCGTCGCAGGTATTCGCCTGGCGATGCGCGAAGCTAGGCTGGAGCACGAACAACTCACCTTGGTCGAAACGCCCTATAGCATTGAGAATGGGGAAAGCGCGCTCCGCCAGATCCTCGCCGAGGCGCCGGGCACGAGCGCAGTGATGTGTGTGAATGACGTGCTGGCCATCGGCGCGCTGCGCGCCGCACGCGAGATAGGGCTGCGCGTGCCGCAAGAGCTGTCCATCACCGGCTTTGATGATCTGGAAATCGCGCGCCTGTCCGATCCTGCGCTTACAACTGTTCATGTCCCGCACAGGGAGATGGGTCGGCGGGCAGCGGGCATGCTGATCCAAATGCTCAATGACGCAAGGCACGCCCCGCCAAGCGTCGCCTTGCCAACAGATATCTCTTTGAGAGGAACATTGGGCAGCGCCCCCAAAATGTAAGGGCATCACCAAAGTAAAAACCCTGGCCACTTAAGCGGCCAGGGCCTATGCGTTTGCGTCTAAAGACCGGTAGAGACGTCGATTGTGTTGCCTTCTTCCAGCGTCACATAAGCTTTCTTAACGTCTTTGCGCGTGCCAAGACGGCCTCTGAACCGTTTGACCTTGCCTTTCGTGATCGTGGTATTCACCGCTTTCACTTTCACGCCGAAAAGCGCCTCTATCGCCTCTTTGATCTGCGGTTTTGCCGCATCAATAGCAACTTCGAAGACCACTGCACCGGATTCGGACGCCATTGTCGCCTTCTCGGTAATTATCGGCTTGCGGATGAGATCGTAATGTTCTGGTTTCGCGCTCATTTCAGTCGAGCCTCCAGTGCTTCGATGCCGGCCTTAGTCAGCACCAATGTGTCGCGGCGCAAGATGTCATACACGTTTGCGCCCATGCTTGGCAGAATGTCGAGATCTTGGATGTTGCGCGCTGCCTGGGCAAAGCCAGAGTTGACCTCTGCCCCGTCAATAATCAGCGCACGCTTCCAACCTAGGCTTTTGACCTGTTTGGCTAAGGCCGAGGTTTTACCGCTCGCCTCTGCAGTATCAATCACAACCAGCTCACCCGCTTTGGCCTTCGCGCTCAAAGCATGCTTCAAGCCAAGCTTGCGGAATTTCTTGGGCAGATCGTGTCCATGGCTGCGCGGGGTTGGCCCCTTGTAAACGCCACCGCTGCGAAAGATCGGCGCATTGCGGTCGCCGTGACGCGCCCCGCCTGTACCTTTTTGGCGATAGATCTTCTTGGACGAATAGCTTGTTTCCGAGCGTGTCTTGACCTTATGCGTGCCAGCCTGCGCATTATTGCGCTGCCAGCGCACAACTCGGTGCAGAATATCGGCGCGGGGCTCCAGACCAAAGAGGGCCTCGTCCAACTCGACCGAGCCGACGCTCCCGCCCTCAAGATTGATGATATCGAGTTTCATGCTTCACCTCCCTCGGCTGGGGCATCGGTGGCCGCAGTCTCGGCCTCGGCCACAGGGGCTTCGGATGCTTTTACGGCTGCGGGCAACGGAACATCGGATGGGAACGGCTTTTTCACTGCATCCTTCACAGTGACCCAGCCACCTTTCGAGCCAGGAACCGCCCCCTTGACCATGATCAAGCCGCGATCTCCATCAATCCGCACAACCTGCAAGTTCTGGGTTGTCACCCGCGCCGCGCCCATATGCCCAGCCATTTTCTTGCCTTTAAAAACCTTACCAGGCTCTTGGCACTGACCCGTCGAGCCATGCGAGCGGTGGGAAATCGACACACCGTGCGAGGCTCTGAGGCCGCCGAAATTGTGCCGCTTCATCGCGCCTGCAAAGCCCTTACCGATGGACGTGCCCGTCACATCGACAAACTGGCCTTCGAGGTAGTGATTGGCCGAAATCTCCGCACCAACCTCGATCAGCTTGTCAGCGTCAACGCGGAACTCAGCCAATTTGCGCTTGGGCTCAACCTTGGCGGCGGTGAAGTGGCCGCGCATAGGCTGGCTGACGCGTTTGACCTTGGCCGAACCGGCGCCAAGCTGAACCGCTGTATAGCCGTGCTGATCCATCGTGCGCTGTGCCACCACCTGGAGCTTGTCCAGTTGCAACACCGTCACCGGGATCTGTTTGCCATCTTCCATGAAGAGGCGGGTCATACCGACCTTTTTTGCAATGATACCAGAGCGTAACATCTGTCTGAAACCCTCCTATGATTGCAGCTTGATCTCGACATCCACACCAGCGGCGAGGTCGAGTTTCATCAAGGCGTCAACCGTCTGCGGGGTTGGATCAACGATATCCAGCAGGCGCTTATGCGTCCGGATTTCGAATTGATCGCGCGACTTTTTGTCGACATGCGGGCCGCGCAGGACGGTGAACTTCTCAATCTTATTGGGCAGAGGAATAGGTCCACGCACCGATGCGCCTGTGCGCTTGGCTGTGTTCACGATTTCCTGGGTGCTTGTGTCAAGGACACGGTAGTCAAACGCCTTTAGGCGAATGCGAATATTTTGGCTGGCTATCGCCATATGCAAATCCCTTTCGAATGGGATGCCAACGGATTGGAGGATGACAGCGAATCTGAAACCCTCGTCGCGTCTGATGCGCCCCGACGGATCAGGACGGGGACCGCATAGAGGTCGGTGGTGCGAATAGCAATAGCAAAAGGGGCTGTCCTAGATATCTA
>CAYWNJ010000136.1:0-6180 GCA_964459535.1 uncultured Rhodobacterales bacterium | reverse complement strand
TCGCTCAGCTTACTCGTAATTCTGGCAGCTTACCGATGCCGATCACCATTGTTCCTGGCGATCTGAGTAAAGAGCAACTCGAAGCAATCACATAGGTTTTGTTAAGCGCTGAAACGCGGCCAGAGCGGCCTTAGCTCTCACAATGTAAGCGCTCTTATGGTCTGACGACTGAATTTTTGATCTCAGTTCCGCTTAGCCCCCAGCCATCCGCAGGATGGCAACGCGCCGACCGCCCCCGTTTTGCCGGAGGCAAACCTTCGGTTTGACGGGCGGCGCGTACAAAGCGGGGATGGAAAAATCTCGATAATGAGTGGTTTTAACAAACCCTGGTTTGCAGCCTGCAAAACGCAGAACGTTCTCAGTAAGAATAAGCCTGATAAATCTGGCTAAGGTCCCCCCGCCAATCCTTCGCGTAGGCGTTCAGCAGCTCATCCGCCGGGGCCCGCCCGCTCTCAACACTTTCTTCAAGCGCGTTGAGAAAATGCGTCTCATCGGGCACCAAGCCTCCGGCACCCGCCTGCGCCCGCGCTGCAAGGCCCGTTTGGGCGATTTTCACGGCTTCCCGTGCAAGATCATGCAGCCGGACACCGTTGACCTCACCTTGCAGGCCCTCAACCGAGGCCGCCACGCGCAGACCTTCGCGGGTTTCGGCGCTGAGCGGTTTGATCAGATCCCAAGCGGCATCGAGCGCCGTCTGGTCATAGGTCAAGCCAACCCAAAAAGCGGGCAGGGCACAAAGGCGACGCCAGGGGCCGCCATCAGCGCCGCGCATCTCGATAAATTTCTTTATGCGCGCCTCGGGAAAGGCGGTGGTTAGGTGATCGGCCCAATCAGAGAGTGTGGGCACCTCGCCCGGCATCGCGGGTAACTTCCCGGCCAGAAAATCCCGAAAAGACTGGCCGAGCGCGTCGATATACTCCCCGTCGCGATAGACAAAATACATCGGCACATCCAAGGCATATTGCACCCAGCGTTCAAACCCAAACCCCTCTTCAAAGACAAAGGGCAGCATACCCGTCCGCGCCGCATCCAGGTTTTGCCAGACATGGCCGCGCCAGCTTTTGTGGCCGTTGGGCTGGCCCTCGAAAAACGGGGAATTGGCAAAAAGCGCGGTGGCCACCGGCTGGAGCGCCAGAGCGACGCGCAGCTTTTGCACCATATCCGCCTCGGAGCTGAAATCGAGATTAACCTGCACCGTGCAGGTTCGCCGCATCATCACCCGGCCCATCGTACCAACCTTGCCCATATAGGCGTCCATCAGGCGATAACGCCCCTTGGGCATCAAGGGCATATCCTCGTGCGTCCAAGTCGGCGCGGCTCCGAGGCCGATAAATCCGGCACCAATGGAATCGGCAACCGCTTTGACCTGCGCGAGATGGTCGTTCACCTCGTCGCAGGTTTGGTGGATTGTCTCTAGCGGCGCGCCCGACAACTCTAGCTGCCCGCCGGGCTCTAGCGAGATATTCGCACCCTCCTTTTGCAGCCCGATGAGCTTGCCCGCTTCTTTCAGCTCGCCCCAGCCGTAACGGTCCCGCAGACCTTCCAAAATGGAAAGGATCGAACACGTGCCCTCATAGGGCAGCGGGGTCAGCGTTTCTTTGCAATAGCCGAACTTTTCGTGCTCTGTGCCAATCCGCCAATCCGCTTTGGGCTTGCACCCGTCTGCAAGATAGCCAGCCAGTTGATCGTGATGCTCAATCGGGCCACCGCCGGTTTGGGGAATAGACATGGGACGCTCCGGTTACAGGCTGCTTTGCCGAAGGCTTGCGGCGGTTTGCGCGCACTGTCAATGCGCCGCGTATCGCCTCACCCACTGGAGCAGGCGTTTTGCCCGGTCTTACTCGACCACTTTGGGAACCGCGAAAAACCCTTCACGCGCGTCGGGGGCATTTTTCAGGACTTTCGATTGCTGCCCGCCATCGGTCACACCATCCGCGCGCCGCTTGAGCGTTTGCGGGCTGACGGTTGTCATTGGCTCAACCCCGTCGATATCGACCTCCCCCAGCTTTTCGATAAAGCCCAAGATGGAGTTGAATTCACCCGCCAAGGTCGGCAGATCCTGTTCTTCGACCTTGATCCGGGCCAGCTTGGCAACCCGAGCGGCGGTATTTGTGTCGATGGACATGGGGCTCTCCTGTCTTCAGCTTGTGTTTGCTCTAGCGCTCTGCCGTGGCCCCTGCAAGTGTGACATGCCGATGATAGACCGCGATCATCCAGCCCAGCATGATCCCGTTCAAAATATGCCAGGTGAAATGGGTCCCAAGCGGCAGCACATCGCACAACATCAGATCAATCGACCGCAGGCTGATCGACACGCACAGCAAAATGCCACCCATCACAAAGCCGCGCGCTGTATCGGGGAATTGGCGGCGCAAGACGAACGCATAGACAAAGAGCAGCACCGGAACGGTCCAATAGAAATTCGAAATTCTGAAAAAGGGCAGCAGGTTCAGCACAAAGACCATCGCGGCGGCATAGGGCAAAAACAGAGCGGTGGCACCAACAGCAGGCCAGGTGCGCAAACCGATGAGGTCCCGGTGCGTCAAAAAGAGGTAAAGCAGGATAAACATGCCAATTGGCGTAACATCGGCCAGCATGGCCCAAGCGGTTGCATGGGTATGGAACAGATACGAGCCAACGCCGATCGCGAAAAGCACAATACAGAGCAGCTGCGCCGGACGATTACCCGAAACGCGGCGCCACATGATGAGGGCTGCGATTATGAAGGCCGCATTTGTGATCGCATTGACAGGCTCGGACCAATAGGTGGGGTCCACCCGCTCGCAATAGGCGTCAAGCTGCTCTGTCAAATTCATCGCTTCGCTCTTTCTTAGATGGGCTGCGGATCGCTATAAGGTTAACTTAAGACAAAACGATCCTCGGAGGAACACATGAACATCATCTGGCTCGGCCATGGTAGCTTTCGCATCGAAACCGGCGGGGAGGTTTTGTTGATCGACCCCTGGCTGTCGGGGAACCCGATGCTGGACGAGGATCAACACGCCGAAGCGATTGCGGGCGCAAGTCAGATTTTGGTCACCCATGGGCATTTCGACCATACCGCCGACATCGTGCGGATCAGCCAAGAAACTGATGCCCCCGTTTCAGGCATGTACGAGCTTGTCGCCGCTTTGACCGCGCAGGGGGCCAAAGAAGGCGTTGGCTTTAACAAGGGCGGCACGATTTCATTGGGGAGCGTGTCGGCCTCAATGGTGCCCGCCTCGCATAGCTCTTCGATGATGGTTGGCGATGCCGCGCGCTATATGGGGGCCGAGGTGGGATATATCCTTAAGGATGCGGCGCATACGCTCTATTTTTCTGGAGATACCGCGATCATGGCGGATATGGAGTGGATTGGCGATCTCTATAAGCCGGATATCGGCATCCTCTCGGCAGGCGGGCTCTTTACCATGGACATGACGGGCGCAGCTTATGCCGCGCGTCGATATTTTGAGTTCAAGACGGTTATCCCCTGCCATTACCGCACGTTCCCCCCGCTTGAGCAGGATGCAGAAGCACTCAAAGCAGGCTTGCCCGGCGTTCACGTTGTCGAGCCAGAAATCCTTAAGCCGATCCTTCTTTAGCAATCTTATTTCTCAGAAAACCTGAAACATCCACTTTATCCTGACCCTAGCAATTGTCGTTCAATGCCGGGTGCCCGCGATGATGATGACAACGCTGCGCCTTTTTACCACGGCGCACAGAGGATATATGCAGGTTTTGAAGCGAGTAACGCGCATCCCAAAACACGGGTTTTGGTATCTAAAGCTATTCTAGATGATGGCGACGATACCAATATCGGCCATTAATCTCTTATGTTTTTCTAAATATCCTTGATACCGGTATCTTTGCGACGATCAGGTGCGCCGCTGATCGGTCTATCATGCTGAATTCTCATCGCCTTCTCAAGATCATTGTCCTGCTTTGCGCTGGCTTTACGAAGTGCTTTGGCCATATCATTCGCGTCTTTGGCAGCCTGTTCGGCCGCTTTTTTACGAAAACTATCTGACATATCTTATTTCTCCCAAAATATGCCATAAACCCTAGAACCAATCCCTAAGATTGCAAGAAATTTTCAAGTTAGTATCGCGCTCATGCGATGAAACGCATATAAATTAGCAGGCAGCGCTTTTTATCCGGTTTGCGCTGTCCCATTCTGCTCATGGGCAAGCAGCGCTGGTAAGCCGTCGCGATAGCTGGGATAGCGCAGTTGAACCCCAAGCTCGGCTTTCAACCGCGCATTCCGAACCCGCTTATTCTCGGCGTAAAAACTGCGTGCCATGGCACTGAGCTCGGCCTCTTCAAAATGCACCTCGGGTGGGGGCGGCAAACCCAAAAGCTCTGCGGCATAAGCAATGACATCCTGCGGCGGTGCCGGGTCGTCATCACAAAGGTTATAAATCCCTCCGGGGTTCGGCTGGGAGATTGAAGCGACGAGCGCGCTGGCAATGTCGTCGACATGGATGCGGGAAAAGACCTGGCCCTCTTTGAGGATGCGTCGTGCCGTGCCCTTACGCACTTTTGAAAATGGGCCGCGGCCCGGTCCGTATATGCCCGCAAGGCGGAAGATATGAAGTGGCAGCCCGGTTGCTTGCCAAGCCCCTTCGGCCTCTGCCCGAGACTGACCGCGTGCTGTTGATGGGTTCAAAGGGGTGGTCTCATCGACCCAAGCGCCTTGATGATCGCCGTAAACGCTGGTGGTTGAGAGGTAGCCAACCCACTTAAAGGTCGCTTTGGCCAGGACATCGGCCAGCGCTTCCAAAACGGGGTCGCCGTCGAGCGCCGGGCCTGCGGAAATTAAGAGGTAATCGGCCTGAGCAAGCGCATCGCTTAGATCCGCACTCGGCCAGATCAGCGCTTCGGCACCCGTTTGCGCAATGGCCTCGGCGTTTTCCGCGCGCCGTGTGGTGCCGATAACGCACCAACCTTCGGGTATCAGACGCGCCGCGACAGCGCGGGCGGAATATCCGTACCCTATGCAAAGGAGCGTTTTAGCCATACTTGCCAAGTGGCTAATTTAGCCACTGGATGCAAGGGAAGATCGCCCTTGAGCAGCGCGGTGCCGCCCATAGAGGCGCCGCATAGATGCACTTATACGCTAAGTTCCGCTGGCAAGCGGCAAATGCGTTGGCTTCCCAAAAGCGTTTCCACAAAGTCGCCGTCTGATGTTTCGCGTATGGCGTATCCAAACCCGGTTAGGCGGTGCTTCCACTCGCGCCGAGACAATGCATAGCGACGCTCCCGCGCAACAAGATCCAAGACCTTTGCCTTCGCGTGCCGATCTGAGGCTGCATCAAATAACATGAGACCCTTCCCTCTGCTACGTTCACAACAGGCACCTTGCGGATACATCTAGGCGGCATTGTCCCAAGATCGGGAAAAGATTGTGACCATTTCACGGACAAGCAGTGCTTGCGCGTTCGACGCCTAAAGAGAAACGCCAGTCTCCGCAGCAATCTGAGCGCGCGATTTTCTAGCGCGCTCAGTGGCTGACTTTAGCTGGCCGCAGGCTGCCATAATATCCTCGCCGCGCGGGGTGCGGATGGGGGAGGCATAGCCAGCCTGGTAAATGATGTTCGCAAACGCGCGAATGCGATTGTTCGAACTGCGCTTGTATGGCGCGCCGGGCCACTCATTGAAGGGAATAAGATTGATTTTGGCCGGTATCCCTTTGATCAGCTTCAACAGACGATGCGCGTCCGCGTCGCTGTCGTTGATCCCGTCAAGCATGACGTATTCAAAGGTAATCCGCTCTGAATTGCGACCGCGCGGGTAGGCGCGTAGCGCCGCCAAGAGCGTGTCGATATTCCAGCGCTTATTGATCGGCACCAGGACGTCACGCACCGCATCAGTCGTGGCGTGAAAGGAGATGGCAAGCTGGCAACCAATCTCGCGCGCGGTCCGCTCAATCTCGGGGACAACGCCAGAGGTGGACAAGGTAATCCGCCGCCGCGAGAGAGACACGCCCTCTTCGTCCATCGCGATTTTCATCGCATCGCGCACGTTCTCGAAATTATAAAGCGGCTCGCCCATACCCATGAGGACGATATTACTCAGAAGGCGAGTCTCGTCCTTGGGCGCGCCCGGTATTGGCCATTCGCCCAGGTCGTCCCGGGCCATCAACACCTGGCCAATGATCTCGGCCGCGGTCAGATTGCGCACCAGTTTTTGCGTGCCGGT
>CAYWNJ010000135.1:0-6221 GCA_964459535.1 uncultured Rhodobacterales bacterium | reverse complement strand
AAAGTCACCATAAACCAACCCAATGGTTCAATGCGGGATAAACGGACGGATACACCGCATTGCTCCGGCAAGGTCAGTTGATCGGCATAAAATATGAAGGCAAGGACAAATACGATCGTTCGCTTGGGCGTATGAGCATTGACGGTCAACCCCTTGCATCAATCATGGTTGAGCGTGGCTTGGCGGTGCCCTACGCGGGGGGACGGCGCATAAATTGGTGCACGCGGCTTTATAGCTGATCGCGGGTTTCGAACTATTTCGGCTCAGGCAGGACCTTCTCAAGCCAGGGCAACGCGATATCTATCCACCCCGCCGGCACAGTGTGCCCGCCGTCAAAGAGGGCCAGTTCAAGCGCGGTTTCCGGGGTGCATCTGTCCCAAGAGCGGCGCCAGAATGGGCCATCTGTCTCAAAACGATCTCCGCGCAGTTGGAGACATCCATTTTCGGCACGCCAAAGCTGCATCGCAAAAAAGACATCTCCTTGGATCAGCGCGTTTGGGTCCAGCGCGTCCGCGCCGCGCACAACGCGCCCTTCCAGCGGAACGGTCGTATCGCGCCAGCCATGGGTGTGCAGCAAACGCACCGGGCCATTGCAACCTTCGAGGTGCGGGCGCCAAAATGCGCCTGCTACCGGAATATAGGCCGCAAACGCATCGGGGGCCGCGCAGGCCAGATAATGGGTCATGGAGCCGCCAATCGAAAACCCGCCCAAGGCGATACGGTCCGGGTCAAGATCAAACCTATTGGCCGCATTATCACGCACCGCCTGCAAAAAGGCGATATCGTTGCGCGCGCGGGGCCAGTCTGGGTGGAACGCCCATTGCCGTCCCGACCGTCCGGTGCGCGGCATACCGTTGGGGGCTATGACAGCCCAGCCAGCGGCGAGCGCCTGCGGCACCCAGCGCCGATTGCCGAGGCTGCCCATCCCTGTGCTGCCCCACCCATGCAGAAACATGATTGAACCTTTGGGGGGCGTGTCAGGGAGTTTGATGTGATAGGATCCATTCGCAATTTCGCAAGGCTCAGCGGATGGTCCGCAGGTGGCGAATGCGCTGTTTGCCCACAGGCTAACGAATAGAGCAAAACCAGCTCCAACGACTGTTTGCGCCAAGCGCGAAGCCCCCGAAGAGCCACGCTGAAAGTTCACTAAGCTTGCCATGGCGTCACTGGCAGCCCTCTTCCCAACCATCCAGGCCCCGCACCCGAGCCGAGCATCCCCTCTGGCACATCGAGGATTTGAGTGAACCCAGCCTCTTCCAAATGTGCCCCCAGCATACGCGACCGCACGCCGCGCGCACATATTAAGGCGATGGGAAGGTCTAAGACTTGGCCTCCCGCAATCTGTTCAAGCGCGGCGATGAAATCTGGACGCCGCATATCCAGCGGATGCGCGCCCTCGCCAACCCCAGTTAACGCCCATTCGTCGGGTCGGCGGATGTCAATCAACAAGATACGCCCGTCGAGCGCAGCTTGATGGGCGACTTCGGGGCTAAGCTGCATCTCTCCACTATCCCGCGCTGTAATATTGAACCAACGTGCTGCAAAAGCACCTGATCCAACGAGTACCGCCGCACCTGTCGCTGTCAAGAGATGGCGCCTGTTCAATGAAACCATGTGAACCCTTCCAAGATAGATTGCCCAGAGCTTACGCCAGAAGGCGCGCTGCGTCATCGGCTGTCTCAGGCACTCTCACATAAGTGAGTTTAGAGGGCTGCGGCATCGCAGCCCTCTTTTTGCGGCTAGGGTTTGGTGAACGTCAACAGACCCTAGGCCATACCAAGCTTATTTGAGTGGCGCTGTGCTAGAGTATTTCGGGATGGTGCGGGTCGAGGCGTCGTCTCCCTCGATATTTTGCCAATTTGTGTTGGCCAAGCTGAGATTGCCTGGAATGTCCTCTTCCCAAAACCCGACAACAACCGGGGTAATGTTCAGGTACAGTTTGTCATCCACGATGCGCCAGAGGTTTGGATTTGCGGGCACTTTCCCGCCGCGCGAGACACCATAAGCGCAGTGCCCATCATATTGCGGCGCGAACGCGGTTGGGTTTTCAAGAAACCGCGCCCGATTGGCCTCACTAGAAAACGCGAATGTTGCGCCGTTATGCTCTGCGGTAATCGCGGCATTCCCCGGCAGCGGTGCAGGCTGATCCGTGCCGACCGGTGCTTGCTCAAGATCAAAATAGGAAACAACGTCAAATCCTGACACGGCAAATCCTGTTTCATCGATATATTGCCCGCCCGCGAAGGCTGAAGAGGCAAGGGCTATTGCAGTCGCTGTGCCAGCGATCAGGCGGGAGAATGCGTTCATGGACTTATCCTTTGCGTTGAGTCGTGCCCAAGTCTCGCTTGGGTCTCGTCCAACTATAGGTCGGTGGGTGGCTGTCTTTCACTAGCCCTCGCGCCGTTGTGAAATCCCGAGATGTGCAGAGAGCGCGTATGTCCCTCAAATCCCCTTTTCTTGACCTCAGCGGGGGTGCGAGATAGGCCAAAGCTCCTGAATGTTTCAATCACCAGCCAGGAATTTTGGGAATGCCGCCAAGCGATCTGACAAAAGCCGTGCACCGGGATGTCCTTGCGATGCTCGACGGGCTGCCTGACGCAAAGAAGTTAGAGAATGCTCTGCGGCACTTGTCAAAATGGCGTGCGGCTCTGCTTGAAAACACCTTGGCGACGAGAGAGGGGCGGCAGGTCCTTTCTGGTCCCTTCAAGGGCATGAACTATGACATTCGCGCGACCGAGGGCGCGGCACCTGCGCGGTTGATCGGGTGCTATGAGGCCTCCCTGACCCCCATCTTTGAGCAGATCATTGCGCGGGCCTATCCTGTGATTATGGATATCGGCTGTGCCGAGGGATATTACGCAGTGGGTCTTGCGCGCCAAATGCCTCAGACAACGATGATGGCGTTTGATACCAATCCTAAGGCGCAGGAAGCTTGCGCCCGGCTTGCTGCGATCAACGGTGTCGCGGATCGGATTACCATCGGTGGCACTGTCGGTCATGACGATTTCGCGCGTTGCAGGGACGCGGACACGCTGATCTTGTGTGATATCGAAGGCGCTGAGAACGCCTTGTTGGACCCGGACAAAGCGCCGGACCTCAAGCACGCTGACATTCTGGTTGAGGTGCACGACTGCTTTAATCCAGGTTTGTCAGAGCGGATTGCCAAAAGGTTTGAGCGCTCACATGCGGTCACCCTGATTGGACGCAGTGTTGACACGGGCGCATTACCCGATTGGATGGAAGAGCTTTCTGATCTGGATCGCCTGCTCGCGCTGTGGGAATGGCGCATCGGGCCCACGCCTTGGCTTTGGATGCAAGCCAATCGCTGATGGCTTGACTATCGGGGCGCACGGCCAGGTCCGAACCAATTTGGCCCGGAGCAAAGATATTATCGTCTAAAGCCATTGTCGTTCTTGAGGCGACGTTTACAAGGTGTCACAACTGCACGGCTTAGACCGAACGCCGGGCCTGCGCGAAAGAGACTGCAAATGAAGGAGCTAATTTATGGCTAATCCATCCCTACTTATCCTCGCCGGAGACGGTATTGGCCCTGAGGTCATGGGCGAGGTTAAGCGCGTGATCGACTGGTTCGGCGCAAAGCGTGATCTGGCATTTGACGTATCCGAAGATCTCGTGGGCGGTGCCGCCTATGACGTGCACGGAACGCCTCTGCATGATGAGACGATGGAGCGCGCGCATCAGGCCGATGCGGTACTGCTTGGCGCGGTTGGTGGACCGAAATATGACGATCTTGATTTTAGCGTCAAACCTGAGCGGGGCCTTCTGCGCCTGCGCAAGGAGATGGATTTGTTCTCTAACCTGCGCCCGGCGCAGTGCTTTGACGCGCTGGCGGATTTCTCCTCGCTCAAGCGTGAGGTTGTCGCGGGGCTTGATGTCATGATTGTGCGCGAGCTGACCTCCGGGGTGTATTTTGGAGAGCCTCGCGGGATTATTGAAGAGGGGAACGAGCGGGTAGGTATCAACACTCAGCGCTATACCGAAAGTGAGATCGACCGCGTTGCCCGTTCGGCATTTGAACTGGCCATGCGGCGCGGCAAAAAGCTGTGCTCGATGGAAAAAGCCAATGTGATGGAATCGGGAATTCTATGGCGCGAGGTCGTCACGCGCGTCGGGAAGGACTATCCTGAGGTCAGCTTGAGCCATATGTATGCGGATGCTGGCGCGATGCAATTGACCCGCTGGCCCAAGCAATTTGACGTGATTGTCACCGATAATCTCTTTGGCGACCTGCTTTCGGACCTTGCGGCGATGCTTACGGGATCGCTTGGCATGTTGCCCTCGGCCTCTTTGGGCGCGCCGATGGCAAACGGGCGCCCCAAGGCGCTTTATGAACCCGTGCATGGCTCGGCGCCGGATATCGCAGGCCAGGGTAAAGCGAACCCCATTGCCTGCATTCTAAGCTTTGCGATGGCACTGAGATACAGCTTTGATCAAGGCGGCGAGGCGGACCGTCTTGAGGGCGCCGTTGAGGCGGTTCTTGCAGAGGGCTTGCGGACGGCAGATCTAGCAGGGGACGCGGGGGGCGCTCCGGTCAGCACATCTCAAATGGGCGATGCGATCCTCGCAAAGCTTGACGCAAGCCTTTAAGGTCAAACCGCATTCGCTGGGCTCGCCTGCTTTTGTCCGGAGTTTAACGCGCAAACCTGCTTGTCTTTTGGCGGGCAGGTTTGCGGCTTGACGTATAGGCTTTATGGCAAAACTGACTCATCGTGAGATCGTCAGACTATAGGTGCGGCTCAGGATCGCGCTTGGTGCAGCTGTGAATATTTGTGACGTCTCTGCTTTGATTTATCCTTTGGGCAAACCATATAACTGAAGCAGATTTTAGGAGACGCAGAAATGGCCAAAACACTGACCCGCGCCGAGGAATTCATGAAATCGGATGCAAGCGTGGGCATTGTGCTGATGTTCATGGCGCTGCTCGCTATGTTCTTTGCCAACACCGCTTTGGCCCCGCTTTATTCAGGCGTTTTAGACACAAATGTTCGGGTCGGCATCGGGACGTTCGAAATCTCTAAACCTGCCTTGCTTTGGATCAATGATGGCCTAATGGCGATCTTCTTTTTCCTGGTCGGTCTTGAGATCAAACGCGAAGTCTTAACCGGAGAGCTTTCGAGCTTTGACAAGGCCGCGCTACCCGTCGTTGCCGCGATTGGCGGGATGGCGGCGCCAGGCTTGGTCTTTTATTTCATCAACTCAGGCTCGCCTGAAACACTGGTTGGATGGGCTATTCCGACGGCGACAGATATCGCCTTTGCTTTGGGTATTTTGGCGCTGCTGGGCAGCCGCGTGCCGGTGGCGCTCAAAGTGTTTTTGCTGGCGGTGGCGATCATTGATGATCTCGCAGCGATTATCATCATTGCGCTCTTTTATACCTCCGAACTTTCGACAAGCTCTTTGACCTTCTCACTGCTCGGTCTCGCCTTTGCCGTGGCGCTGAGCCGAATGGGCGTCAAAAAGGGCGCACCCTATGTCATCGTTGGCGTTTTGATGTGGGTTTTTGTGCTAAAATCGGGCGTCCATGCGACCCTTGCGGGCGTGTTGATCGCGATGTCTATTCCAATGAAGCGTGAGGATGGCGACCATTCTCTGCTTCATAGCATGGAGCATGGCTTGCATCCGTGGGTCTCGTTCATGATCCTCCCGCTTTTCGCATTTGCAAATGCGGGCGTCACGCTTACCGGTTTAACCCTAGCGAATCTGACGCAGCCGCTGACGCTTGGTATCGCCGCAGGCCTCTTTTTGGGCAAGCAAGTGGGCGTGCTTGGCGCAACTTGGCTTGCGGTGAAATCTGGGCTGGCGCGCCGCCCGGAAGGCGTGCATTGGCAACATATCTATGGCGTCGCTTGCCTGACGGGGGTTGGCTTCACGATGAGCTTGTTTATCGGCTCGCTTGCCTTTGGCAATGATGAGGCCATGAATGCGGTGCGTGTGGGCGTGCTGACCGGGTCGATCCTATCTGGACTGCTGGGGTATTTCGTACTGCGTCTGGCAGCGAAACCGCAGACAGCTTAGAGCGTGTTTTGTGAAATTGGTTTCAAATTCTCGGCCTCTCGGCTTTGCCTCGAACGCGAGTTTGAATATTTCATTTTTCCGATTGAGCAAAACAAGCTCTAGTTAACGCAGGGCGGCTCGGTGTAGCCTACCGTCGTCGCCCCGCGACTGGGCCAACCGTTATTTTCTTCGCCTTTGCGCGCTCG
>CAYWNJ010000134.1:0-6236 GCA_964459535.1 uncultured Rhodobacterales bacterium | reverse complement strand
CCGCCCCCACGGGCGGCGCGTACCGCGCCACCCTCGGTCGGCTTGAGCAGAGCGGGGGTGTTGAAGATTGATATTAAAATTCAGTCTTTAGGCTATAGAACGGCCGTGAAGTGGTCGCGTTTAAGGTCGGACACTTTATATAAGTGCTGTCTTGGCCGGTTACGTAACGGCAAGAAAAACCTATGCGGAAGTACCTGCAAGCGCGCAGACAATCTGCCATTCCTCATCGCGCACCGGCTGCACCGACAGGCGCGAATTGCGGACCAAGACCATCTCAGCCAGCCGCTCATCCGCTTTGATTTGCTCTAACGTGACCGGGGTCGGGACGGACCGCACCGCTTTGATATCAACGCAGTCCCAGCGCGGATCCTCTGTGGTGCTGTCAGGGTGCGCTTCGGCGATGACCTCAACAATGCCAACCACCGCCTTTTCGGTCTGGCTATGGTAGAAAAAGCCGCGATCCCCCAGCTTCATCTGACGCATAAAGTTGCGCGCTTGGTAATTGCGCACGCCATCCCATTCCTCGCCCTCGGCTCCTTTGGCGAGCTGATCTTGCCACGACCAAGTGTCAGGCTCTGATTTGAAAAGCCAATAGGCCATCAGCCGATCACCTGTTTCCATTCGCGCAGGCGCACCTCTTCAAAAAGGCCCGCCTTGGCATAGGGATCGGCCTCGGCCCAGCTGCGCGCCGCTGCCATATCCGCAACGTCCAGAACAATGAGTGAGCCAATCATGCCCCCTTCCGCGTCCAGCAACGGGCCCGCCATCGCAACTGGAGAGTCCGGGGCTTTGAGATAGGCCACATGGTCGGGGCGGTTCGCTTGGCGCAGATCTTGCGCGCCCTCTTTGTCAAAAGCCATTAGTGCAACCAGCATCATTCCTCCTTGAGTGGGCGCGCCATGAGCGTCGCAATCGCCTCAACGACCGTCATATCACCCATCACCAAGGCGGCAACCATCTGCGTGATGGGCATATCCTTTGCCGAGGCCAGTGCACGCGCGGTTGCTGCGCCCTCGACGGTTTCATTGGGATCAAAGACGCTTGCCCTGCCGAGTGCAAGGCCAAAGCGATAATTGCGCGACTGCTCCGAGGTACACGTCAGCGTGAGATCGCCAAAGCCCGAAAGTCCGGCCAATGTCTTGGCCTGCGCCCCGCGTGCCAAGGCGAATTTCTGCATTTCGGCAAATCCACGGGTCATAATGGCCGCGCGGGCGCTCACGCCCAAACCAGCCCCCACCGCCACCCCGCAAGCGATGGCAATGACGTTTTTAAGCGCGCCCCCGAGCGCCGCGCCGCAGACATCCGCCGTGCGGTATAGGCGCAAATTGGGGGTTGAAAGAAGGTCCTGCAATTGCACGCCAAGGGCGGCATCTTCGCACGCTAATGTCAGCGCAGTTGGCAAGCCCGCGGCGATGTCCTGCGCAAAGCTCGGTCCGGTCAGGAGGGCACCGCGTTGCCCCGGCCCCTGAGCGGTGATGATCTGCACGGCGTCGCGCCCAGTTGCAATCTCAATCCCCTTGCAGCAAGCGATGATAGGACATGTCAGATGTTCGGCGTGGGCGGCGAGGAAGCCAGAGAGCTGCTGCATGGGCACGCAGAGCAAAACGGCGTCAGCTTTGGCCAAATCAGCGGGCCTGTCGGTGATCTGCACATTTGGCGGAAGGGCGAACCCCGGCAATCGCGTTTGGTTTTCACGCGTCTCTTTCAGCGCGCGAATATCCCGGCCATAAAGCGTAACCTCGTGGCGCGCAGCCATCGCAATGGCCAAGGCGGTTCCAAAGGCCCCGGCGCCCGCTACGCCAATCATGCCTTCGCCCCCTTTTTGCCGCTGCCCAGCATCGCCTTTGCCTCTGTATCTAGGGGCATCCGGGGGCGGGCGCTCAGGCTTAGGTCATCGGCAGGGCGGTGGGGCGCTTGCTCGAAAGCGGCATAGGCGATCATCGCGGCATTATCTGTACACAGCCCCAAGGGCGGTGCCACATAGGCGACACCCGCGCGGTGGGCGACCTGCTCAAGGGCCGCGCGCAATTCTTTATTCGCTGCAACGCCGCCAGCGACACAAAACGCGCTGACCGGGCCCGCTGCCTCAAGGGCGCGGGCGCTTTTCTTTGCCAAAACGTCGACAACGGCGCGCTGAAAGCTCGCGCTGAGATCCGCTTGATCCTGCGCGCTTAGGCCACCGGCTTGTGCAATCTGCATGTCGCGGGCGCGCAGCACGGCTGTTTTGAGGCCAGAAAAGGACAGATCGCACCCCGGACGGTCCAAAAGCGGGCGCGGAAAGGCGAACCGCGTCGCCGCCCCGCTCTGCGCTGCGCGTTCAATGGCCGGCCCGCCCGGCTGGCCAAGCCCGATTAAGCGCGCGACCTTGTCGAAAGCCTCGCCCGGCGCGTCATCAATCGTCCCGCCAAGCCGTTGAAACTGCAGTGGGCCGCGCACGACAAGGAACTGGCAATGCCCGCCAGAGGCCAAGAGCAGCAAAAAGGGATAGTCGATATCATCCGTCAATCGCGGCGTTAAGGCATGCCCCGCGAGGTGATTGATCCCGTAAAGGGGCAGGCTCGCCGCCGCCGCGAGCCCCTTGGCAAACATCACACCCGAGACAACGCCGCCGATCAGGCCCGGCCCATGGGTGACGGCGATGGCGTCAACCTCGCTAAGGCTCAGCTCTGCGGCCTCAAGCGCGCGGGTGACCACCTCATCAAGCCGCTGCACATGGGCGCGCGCCGCGATTTCTGGCACAACGCCGCCAAAAGCCGCATGGAGCCCCGTCTGACTTTCCACGATAGAGGCTGCGATGCTGCGCCCACGCACCACTGCCGCAGCGGTGTCATCGCAACTGCTTTCGATACCAAGAATTGTCTGAGGGTGGCTCAACTCGCAGATCCATTGCGTCAGGACTGCCCCCCAGGTAACATCGCGGGCGCGGGCTATCAACCGGAGCGCCGATGATCCCCTTGCTCATGACACGCCCCCGCGATCGGGCAGAGGCTTTTGTCGCCGCATTGCCGGACGGGCTACGCGCGCAACTGGCCCCTCATTACGCGCCGCTTTGGCAGATCGCGCCAGTTCATGGCGATTTTCCCGATTTTGATATCGCGCTTTTCACCTCAAGGAATGGCGTTCTGCACGGTCCAGCGGCGCAAGCGCGCCCTGCGTTCTGCGTCGGCGCGGCGACAACGCAAGCGGCACGCCAAGCAGGTTGGCAGGCGCAGATGCTGGGGCGCGACGCAGATGAGCTGGTTGAAGCGCTTAAGGCGCAAGGAGCGAATGCCCGACTCGTGCATCTTTCAGGCGCGCAGACACGCGCCGCTGTTGTGCCGCGTTTGAAGCAGGCTGGTCTCAATGTTGAACGCTATGTTGTCTACGAGCAGCGCGCTTTGCCCCTAACGCCGGAGGCTCAGCGCCTGTTGCAAGAAAATGCGAGCATTGTGCCGCTCTTCTCGCCCCTTGGGGCGTCTCATTTTGCGACAGAGGTTTGCCACCCCAGCGCGCTTCATGTGGCGGTGATTAGTGCACAAACAGCGCACGCCTTAGGCGATTTGCCGGTCGCTCAGCTGGCGATTGCGGCGCAGCCGGATGCGGCAAATTTGAGCAGTGCGATCCAAAGGCTCATCACCCATATGTAATCGGGTTGAGGCTTGCGTAGACGGCAACTACCCTTGTCCCAAGCGGCCGGGATTAGAATCGTAAAGGTATTCCACGTGTCTAAAGCCAGCAAAACCGAGACCGAGACCGAGACTGAGATCGACGCTGAGGTCGAGCGCGCACCCCAAGCAAAGACCAACGCTGTGGATGACATAACGCCCGAACCTGGAGCCGATACTGAGGTTGAGGCTGAAGCCGGTACTGATGCTGAGCCTGAAATTGAAAGTGAGGCAGCGTCAGAGCCTGAAGCCGAGGAAATACAGAGTGAGAGCGCGCCCACGCCGCAGCAAAGCGCGCCGCGCGCACGCGTATTCCCACTTATCTTGGGCGGGGTGGTCGCGGCCCTGATTGGTTTTGGGGCAGGGCGCGCTGACTTGTTGGGGCAAGCCGCCCCGGCGCCTCCGAGCATAGACTTGAGCCCCCTAGAGCGCGTTACTGCACAGCAGGCAAAGGATCAGCACGCCCTGGCTGAGCGGATACGTCTGCTGGAGACTAGAGATCCCGGACCGACAACATCCGGCACAATTGAACCAAAGCAGATCGACGATTTGACCCGCGCGCTGTCCGCGCTTGAGGCGCGTGTCGCGATGCTCGAAGACGCGTCGCCTGTCAGCGGCGTTCCGCAAGATCAGCTCACCGCGTTTGCGGCCAGGCTTGATGCGCAACAATCCCAGATTGATCGCATCATCGGCGACGTTCAAGCGGCGGAGCAGGGCGCTACTGCTGCGGCAAATGCGACGCTGGCCCGAGCCTTAGCAGCAAAGATCAGCGCAGCTATTCCCCAAGGTCTGCCCTTTGCCGAGGAACTAAAGACGTTGCAAGAAATCAGCGATATCATCCCCGATGCGGCGCTGCGCGATGTTTCTTCACAGGGCGTTACCTCCTTGACCGCACTCCAAGCCTCGGTTGCAGAGGCGGCGCGCGCCGGGCTGGCTGCTGCACGGGCCAGCGATACCGAAGGCGCGGCAACACTTGGGGCGTTTCTGCGCGAACAGCTTGGCGCGCGATCCGTTGTGCCCAAAGAAGGGACAAGTCCGGATGCGGTGCTCTCGCGCCTCGAGGCCGCGACCAAGCGTGGCGATTTGCGCGCGGCTCTGAATGAGGCCGAGGCGCTGCCCGCCGCAGCGCGCGATGCGATGTCGGGCTGGATCGGCGATGCGCGGATAAATGCCGCGGCCCTGCGCGCTGCTCAAGCTCTCGTTCAAAGCCTCGAAACCCGGTAAGAGAGGCTCCATGCTCTGGTCATTGCTTAAAGTTGTCATTTTCTTCTGTGCGGTCGCGGCGCTGACCTTGGGCGCGGATTTTCTGTTGAACTCCGAGGGTGGTGTGCTGCTGACTGTGGGCGGCACCGAATATCAGCTCGGCCCGTTGCAATCTGCCATAGCGTTGACCTTGCTGGTGCTTTTGGTCTGGTTGGGCTTAAAGCTGCTTGCGCTGATGCTGGCGATATGGCGGTTCCTCAGCGGTGATGAGACCGCCATCTCCCGCTACTTTTATCGCAATCGGCAGGCGCGCGGGTATAACGCGTTGGCCGAGGGGATGATGGCGCTTGCCTCGGGCGAGGGGCGCGTGGCCCTGTCCAAAGCCCTGCGCGCGGATAAGTTTCTAGAGCGCCCCGATTTGACCAATCTGCTTATCGCGCAGGCTGCCGAGATGGCCGGGGATCGCAGCAAGGCCGAAGCCGCTTATCGCAAGCTCATCGAGGACCCGAATACGCGCTTTGTCGGCGTGCGCGGGGTGATGCTGCAAAAGCTTGCAGAGGGCGATACGGATACCGCGCTAAAACTCGCGGAAAAGGCCTTTGCGCTGAAACCGGCGCATAGCGAGACGGGGGATCTCTTGCTACGCCTGCAGACCAATGGCGAGGATTGGTCGGGCGCGCGGGAGACGCTGAACACCAAGCTTAAGCAGGGGAATTTGCCGCGCAACCTGCATCGTAGGCGCGACGCTGTCCTAGCGCTTTCAGAAGCCCAACAAAGCGCTGCGGAAGATCAGACCATTGAAGCACGCGAGACGGCTATCGAAGCGAACCGCCTGTCGCCCGACCTAATCCCCGCGGCGGTGGCAGCTGCGCGCGGATATATTGAGCAGGGCAATGCACGCTCTGCCGCACGCGTTGTCAAAAAGGCGTGGGAGGCGATGCCGCACCCCGATCTCGCGGCGGCGTTTGCCGCGATTGAACCGGGTGAAAGCCAAGAGGCACGCCTTAAACGCTTTGCGCCTTTAACGCGCCTGCATCCAAGCGCGCCGGAAACTAAGATGCTGCTCGCAGAGCTTCATATCGCGGCTGAGGATTTTCCGGGTGCGCGCCGGGCGCTTGGCGATCTTTTTGACACAGATCCCACGACCCGCAGCGCCACGTTGATGGCCGCCATCGAACGCGGTGAGGGCGCAGAGGATCATGTCGTGAATGCTTGGCTTGCGCGCGCCTTGACAGTGCCGCGCGGCGCGCAATGGATTTGTGAGAATTGCCAGCATATCCATACCGAATGGCGCCCGGTCTGCGAGAATTGCGAAAGCTTTGACACCCTCTCCTGGCGGCGCCCGCCGATCTCCGAGCTTGCCTTGCCGCTGGGGTCCGAAATGCTGCC
>CAYWNJ010000133.1:0-6272 GCA_964459535.1 uncultured Rhodobacterales bacterium | reverse complement strand
ATTGTCGAACTTATACATATTGTCGACGCGGTTATGCAGCGCGGCCCAGCTCCGCACCCGCTTTTTGCGCGTGGCTGCGACAAGTGCCTCTGGATCCGCGAACGCCTGGTGAAATTGCTCAAGATAATGCGCGGGTCGGTAGATGAAGGGCGGACGTGCGCCGGCGAGACGCCCCAGGAATTCTGAATTCGGCACAGGCCATTCAATCACGACAGTTTGCGGATCAGGAAAGCGCATATCCGCGATATGCTCACCGACACGCATGATATCTGGCGGGCCATTGGGGCTAAGCTCGGCATTATTGGCCACATGCTCCCACCAATAGGCAAAATCAGCCGAGGTAAAGGGCGCCCCGTCCGACCACCGATGACCGGGCCGCAGGCGGAAGGTAAAGCGGCGATCCTCTTCGACCTCGACGGCAGCGAGCAGATCGGGCTTTAGCTCGTAGTTCTCGTCATAGCCGATCAACCGCGCATAGCCGTAAACCACCATCTGACGAATATCTTTGGAGCGCGAGACCATCGTCCTGAGCGTCCCGCCCGTCCGGCCAAAGCTGCGGCCCTTAGCTTGTAGATCGACAACAAGCGGCAGGGTCGGGATCCGCTCTGCAGCGGGAGGAAGATTGCCGGTGCGTACCTCCTCAAGCCAAAAGTCGCTTTCGGTGATATATGCGGGTTGCTCTTGCGCGGCGGCGGGGAGGGCCAAGCAGCAGAGTAAGAGCAGGCACCAAGACGCCTGTCCAAAGCGTCCATTAAACTTGAGGCGTCTTGCCCCGAATATATCTCCCGCGCAACGAGCATCGTTGCGCCGCGCCGTTCCGCCCCCGTTTTGCCAGAGGCAAACCTGCGGTTTGACGGGCGGCGCGATTGCGCCTGCCCTCGAAACGGCGCTATTAGAAGTGCCGTCGGATGCCTCAGGCTTCAGTTTGAAGGCTTTAGACATAAGTTTAAACATAGCAGCGCACCTGATGTCCGGGTTCGACTTCGACCAAGGGCGGCGTTGCATCCTCTTCAAAGCGAAAATTCTGCGGCCAGCTAGAGGGTAGGCCAGCCCCTTTAGAAACCGTTGCAAGATCAATGGGCCGCGAGATATCCGGCTCGGGCTGCGCCGCGATCAACGCCTGAGTATAAGGATGGCGCGGATTGTAAAAGAGTGTGTCAGGCGGCGCTTGCTCAACCACAACCCCCTGGCGCATCACTGCAACCTCATCCGCGATCCGCGCCACAACCGCGAGATCATGGCTGATAAAGAGATAGCTTAGGCCCATGCTCTGCTGCAGATTTTCAAGCAAGCCCAAGATCTGCTCTTGCACCGAGACGTCCAGCGCCGAGGTCGGCTCATCACAGACTAAAAGCTGTGGATCGAGCGTCAGCGCCCGCGCGATCGAGAGCCTCTGCCGCTGGCCACCCGAAAAGGCATGGGGATAGCGGGCCAGCATGTCGGGGTTGAGCCCCACCCAACGCAGCATTTCCGAGGCTTTGTCCCGCCGCTCAGCGCGGGTGCCGATGCGGTGGATCTCTTGCGGTTCAACCAGCGCCTCAAGGATCCGCATGCGCGGGCTCAGCGAGCTATAAGGGTCCTGAAACACCATCTGCGCATCACGTTGAAAGGCAATCCTTTGCGCCTTGTTCATCGCGTGGACCGGGGTTGCCTCTTGCGCATCCTTGCTGCGAAACAGGATCTCACTGCCCGCATCCGCCAGCTCGGCCCCAAGCGCGATCCGCGCACATGTCGTCTTGCCCGATCCGCTTTCCCCCACGATGGCCAGCGTCCTGCCGCGCGGCAGAGAAAGGTTCACGTCCACGCAAGCGCGCACATCCTTGCCCGGCTTGAGGCCACGTCCTCGGGTCCGGAAGGTCTTGTTCACATTGCGCAATGTCAAAATGAGGTCGGAGTGCGGGGTCACCGTCGTCGGTTCCGCAACCTCGGGAATAAGTGGGGCCGCCGCCAAAAGCTTGCGCGTATATCCATGGGCCGGATCGTTCAGAACCGCCGGGGCTGTTCCGTTCTCCATGATGCGGCCCTTATTCATAACGACGATTTGATCGGCCATATTGGCGACCACGCCTAGATCATGGGTCACCAGAATAACCGCCATCCCGGTCTGCGCTTGCAAGTCTTTGATCAGACCCAAAACCTGGGCTTGGGTTGTCACGTCCAGCGCGGTTGTTGGTTCATCTGCAATCAGGAGGTCAGGCCCAGATACCATCGCCATGGCAATCATAGCCCGCTGCCGCATACCGCCGGACAGCTCAAACGGATAGGCGCGAAAAGCCCGCTCCGGATCGGCAAAGCCAACCTGCTCAAAGGTTTCAAGAACGCGCTTCTTTGCCGCTTCGCCCTGCTCGTTCCGATGCACACGCAGCACTTCGGAGACTTGCGCGCCAATCCGGTGCAACGGCGACAGGGACCGCATTGGCTCTTGAAAAATCATCGAGATGTTATTGCCACGCACCTGGCGCATCTGCCGATTGTTCAGGGCCAGAAGATCTTGGATCAGCCCCCCCCGCTCAAAACGAATGGTGCCGCTGCGCAGCTGCGCCGTGCGCGGCAAAAGCCGCAGAATTGAGCGGCAGGTCAGGGTCTTACCAGACCCGCTTTCCCCTACCAACGCCAGCGTCTCGCCCGCTTTAACCTGAAAGGAGACGCCCGAGACGACGGGCGGCGCGTCGCCAAAGCCAATGCTCAAATCACTGACGTCTAATAATGCGGTCATGCGTGCCCCGTGAGTAGTCGCGCTAGTCAAACCCGATTCCGGCCCGGCAGTCCAGCACTGTATGACAACATGTTATCTGTTCAGTGATGGTCTTGCGGCGCAGACAGGTCCATATTGCCCAGAAGAATGATGGAGAATGATATGAATAAGAGCAAAAGCCGTCTTGATTACTTTATTGATCGGATGGTGTCGCAGCGCGCCTGCCTTGATCACGCGGTACACTTAATCGCAGATATTCCAGGACCGGTGTTCGAACTTGGATTGGGTAATGGGCGCACTTACGATCATATGCGCCGGATCCTGCCAGATCGGGGTATTTTCGTCTTTGAACGCGCGGTTGCGTCCCATCCCGACAGCACCCCGCCGGAGCAAGACCTGCTGCTCGGCGATGTATTTGATACGCTTCCGGCGGCGCTCTCGCGGTTTGGGGCAACTGCGGCGCTGATCCACGCGGACTTAGGGGGGCATAACCTGGCAAAGAACGATAGCTTTGCGGCCAAGGTTAGCCCGCTTATCGCGCCGCTCTTGACGCCAGGCGGCCTTATGATCTCATCAGATAAGATGTATTTCGACGACCTGTTAGAGCCGCTCCCCCTTCCCGAAGAGGCGGTCCCTGGCCGGTGCTTTATATATCGCCGAACGGTAGGTGTTTAATTCACAGTCTCATCCAAATGCGTCTAAGGCGTCTAACTACAAATTTGAGGGCCTCGCCCCGAATTTCTCTCACGCGCAACAGGCATTGCTGCGCGGCGCCGTTTCGCCTCTACGAAGTGGCACGATTGCGCCATCCTTCGGAACGGCGCTATTCTATAGCCTGTCGGTTGAATTTTGATCCCATACCCGCTCAGCCCCCAGCCATCCGCAGGTTGGCAACGCGCCGACCGGCCCCACGGGCGGCGCGTACCGCGCCATCCCCGGTCGGCCTAAGCGGAGCGGAGGCGACTGAAGATCAATGTCAAAATTCTGTCGTCAGGCTATAACTACTGTTACGTAGCCGCAGGAATAAAGCCTACGGCGTCCGCGCGAGTCGCTGCCCCGCCCAGCAAAACCCTAAAACTGCTGCTCGAAGAAAATGTTCGCGCTTGATTGCTCGGTGCTGCCAGTGTTTTGGTAGTCGAGTTTAACGCCATAGCGACCAAGCCCATCCGCGCTGCGCCCGTCAAGCGCAATCGACAGACCCCCGCCACATTCCTCATTATCTACACGGCCCGTCGTTCTGCGGCAAACCGCGCGCGGCGATATGCTAAGCTCTGGCATCGTGCCTCCCAGATTATTTCGAAGCGGAATAATGAATTCGGGCGTCAGGCTTATCTCCAATATCGACACTGCGCCCATATCGCTTGAGATCTGAGAGGTTAGCCCAAACGCACTCGCGTCAAAGCCAACAACACCGATACTGGTTCTCCCATAATCCAGCGCCAAGCTCGGTCTGAACTCAATGCCATTCCCTACATCCATGGATCCCGTAACCTCAGCGCCCGCATAGTAGGAAACAGCGCCATAATCCCCATCTAGCGTAAGCGTCGCGTTGCTGACGGACAGATCGGTCAAAGTATATCCCAGCCCGGCATACCCTGTGGCAAAGACGGCCTCTCCGAGCCTCGTCAAACCGTAGCCGCCTACGATCGCGCCGATTGACGAGCCATCGCCATCAAAAACCCCGTTGATGTTCGAACGGCCAAGGCTTGCGCCCACGAAATAACCCAATCGCGTGGTCTCTGAAACGTTGCGCTCCCAGGTGACGCGGCCTGACACTTGGCCCGTGGTCGTTCCGCCTGCATCACGGGTCAGATCAAACTGCCCCAGAACCGTGCGCATCGTGCCCTCGCCAATCAGAGCCTGCCCAAAGAGCGTCCCTTGGGTCGCCAACCGGGTCGGGGTCAACTCCGCCGTGCCAGTCAAATCAAGCGGAATCGCACGTGTCGCCGCATCGCCGTTCTTGAAAGACAGGATAAAGCGATCAAGCGCCTTTTTCGTCATCTCCCGGTTCGCGCTCATCTCGTTATCAAGCTGCTGCCGCGCCTGGAGTTGGACAGTATCAATGATGTCATTGAGTTGCCTTGCAAACTCCGTCTCCGGACTTCCCGCCAGCACGCTAAACGTTGAGGCGGCGGTCGTGAGATTGCCGGCGAGATCTTGGACAGCCCCCGCAGGCAAAGTGACGCTAACCGTCTGCCCAAAGGTCGTCGGCGAAACAGTCATCGAATAAGAGGAACCCGACCCGGAAAGATTTGAGGCCGTCCCGTTGGTGAGCATGAAATCGCCCAGGGCAAGTCCACTTATGTCCTCGCTTGCCGAAATGGTAAGCGTGAAGTCCCCACCAACAGCTTGCGCAGGCCCCGAAAGCGTGACCTGCGGCTCTACCGTATCCTGAGTTCGACCCGAGGCTGTGATATTATAGGGGTTCTCATCCGCATCATTATTCGCGAGCGACAGATCAAAGCTAAACGCCTGATCCGCCACAGTTGGCGTATAGTTCACCGTCAGCGTCGTTGACCCGCCTGCCGCAACGCTCGTTGCGCCAAGCGCGAGAGAGTTCACCGTCACATTGCTGGTGTTCGAGATGTTCGAGGCTACCGTCGGCGTCGTCACCGACAGTGCCGTTGTCCCGGTGTTGTTGATTGTATAGGTCACCGTTCCCGCCGAACCCGCGACCGGGCTGGAGCTAAACGTATCCGTCCCCCCATCCGCAACCGCACCGCCCTCGGACGAGGTCACCGCGATCTCGGGCAAAGCCACGGCCACGCCCATCACGTCGAGCGCAAATGCATCGCTACTCGTTGTGGCATTCTGCAAATTCACATCAAAACTAAACGGACCGGGCGCGCTAGGCGTATACTCAACGTTCAGATTTGCCGATCCTCCGACCGGGATCGAAACACTCGTTCCGGAGTTTGCCGCTCTAGCCATCGTCCGAGCCGCTCTGGCACTGGACAGTAATGTGATGTTAATTTGATTGACCGTAACATTATCCAAATTGCTAATGTTATTTCCAACGTTCGGAAGAACAATCACCAACACATCCGTGCCATTATTCGTAATTCTATACGTAAGAACCTTTGGCTGAGCAGCGGGCTCTTGCCCTTGATCATCACTGCCATTTTCGGGGTTAATTGTCCCGCTTTCGGTCGACGTGACCTGGACAACCGGCGTTCCGGTGGCGTTGCCCGAAACCGTTATGTTGTAAGGGTTCTCGTCCGCGTCATCATTTACCAGCGACAGATCAAAGCTAAATGCGCCGCCCGTTGTTGGCGTGTAGTTCACGGTCAAAACGGTCGAAGCGCCGGGAGCTAACGTCGTCGCTTGCAATCCGATCGCATTTACCGTCACATTGGTAAGATTGCTAATATTTGACTGAACCGTTGGCGCGGTCAAATTGAGCGGCGCTAACCCGCTATTTGTGATTGTATAAAAGACATTCTTCGCCGCTTCTGCGGTCTCGGTGCCGTGGGTATCCGTGCCCCCATCCGCAACCGCGCCGCCTTCGGACGAGCTGATCGCGATCTCCGGCGCGCCTGTCGCCGTGCCCGAGGCTGTGATGTTATAGGGGTTCTCA
>CAYWNJ010000132.1:0-6304 GCA_964459535.1 uncultured Rhodobacterales bacterium | reverse complement strand
TATTAATCGCGCCAAAATCATTGACCATCACAAGCACACGCATCCCATGCTCTTCGGCAAGAAGGCGATTGATCAGCGTGGTTTTGCCCGCACCCAGATATCCGCCGATCACGGTAAGGGGCAGCCGTTTCATAGCAGATGCACCTGCCCACCCAGCACGGTGCCGAGGATTGGGACATCTTTCAGCGCCAGCGGATCGATTGCGGTTGGATCTTGTCCCAAGATCGCAAAGTCCGCCCGCTTGCCCGGAGAAATACTGCCAATCTCGGTATCCATTTTTAGGGTATAGGCGGCGCCCATTGTGATTGCCCAAAGCGCTTGGGGGACAGAAATGCACTCGCCAGGTCCCAACACATAATCGCTCATCGTGCGGCGATTGACGGCGCACCAAGCGGTGAAAAGCGGACCCAGAGGCGTAACCGGCGCGTCCGAGTGCATGGCCATATGCACCCCAACGTCAAGCGCGGTGCGTGCAGCATCCATGCGCGCGGCCCGATCCTCGCCAAGTGTCAGCGCGCGGTGCTGATCGCCAAAAAAGTAGATATGGTTGGAGAAGATGTTGCAACAGACCCCAAGTTCGCGCGCGCGTTCAAAGAGGCCGCGATCCATCATCTGACAATGCTGCAAAACATGGCGGGCCCCGGCCCAAGGTTGAGCTCGCGCAGCGGCCTCAATCGCGTCAAGGCTCACCGCAGCGGCCTCGTCCCCGTTGACATGGATATGCATTTGCACGCCCGCCGCCTGCATCGCATGAGCGATACGGTGGATCATCTCGGGCGCGGTGTTCCATATCCCATTCGGTTGCCCCCCGACATAGCCCGGCCAACGGACGCGGGCGGTCCAGCCTTGGATCGACCCGTCGGTCATTAACTTAACGGCACCAAGTCGGAGCTTTTCCGTGCTGCGCGCGGCGAAACGCTGCGCCTTGGTGGCCATCGCCTCGGGCTCGGCGACGGTGCCGAGAACCGGGACTAGCCGAAGCGGGAAATCTTCGGCCCCGGTTACCCGCGTCATCACATCGATATCTGCGTCTTCCGCGCTGCTGAAGAGATCTGTGATGGTTGTAACGCCCGCCCGCGTTGCGACCTGGCCATATGTGCGGATGGCGGCCTCGGTCTGGCTGAGCCCGCGAAAGTCGATCCCGAGCCGCCGCATCACAGGAAACATCGCCGCCATTTCTTGCAGCTCGCCTGTGGGCTCGCCCGAGGCATCCTTGACCACACCCTCCGCATTTGTCCCGGCATCATAGCCGACCAGCTCAAGCGCCTTTGAATTCACGCACATCAGGTGAAAGTTAGAAAACATGATTGCAATCGGGCGATCCGCATCGATCGCATCAAGATGCGCGCGGCTTAGTCGCGCCTCGCTCAGAAATATCGGGTCAAAGCCCCACCCCACAAGTGGCTCCCCTGCCGCCAGTGTGCTGGCGTATTTGCGCAACCCAGAGACCACCGCGTCGAGCGAGGTCAGACCCGGCCATAACTTGCCAGCCGGATCAATGCGGTCGTGATAGCCTGCATAAGCGTAGCGCCACATAGCGCCTGCCATCATATGGGCGTGCCCCTCGACCAAGCCTGGCATCAAAACCGTATCGGCAAGCGTGTCATTGTGCTGCACCGGCCCCCATTCATCGGCGCAGTCCGGCCCTCCAACCGCCAGAATCCGGCCCTCGCGCACAGCAATATGCGTTGCCGTAGGTACGGCGGGATCCATCGTCAGCACCTGACGTGCGGCAAAAACAGTTATCGGGGCCATGGGCACACTCCTGATGAAAGCTCAATGAGATCCGACAGAACCGCCGCACCCCGAATGTAGACAATCATGAAATACAGTGGCGTCAAATGGATTTTTTCTTCCCGATCTGATATCTTGGCTCTAACGCCCAGCGCTTTCGTTGGAGCTTATAGCCTGACGACTGAAATCTGATAACGTGTCCGCTTAGCCCTTAGCCATTCGCAGGATGGCAATGCGCCGTCCCCCCAACGAGGTGGCGTTGTCCGAATGGCCTTGGATGCCGAGGTTTATGAGCGCGTCCCGCTCTGAAAATCGAGAGCGGTGATCTTGGAGTTGCACCAAATGCCAGGATTGAGCCTCTGCCAACTCTATTTCTCGGGCGACGTGACGCGGTCAAAGCGTGCTTGGCTCCATTGCGCGATCCCACTAGCTCGGTTAAACCGCAGCGCGCACACTATCTAAAGGATGGCATGATGAAGACCCCCATTCGCCTCGGCATCGCAGGGCTTGGCACCGTTGGTATGGGGGTTGTCGGGCTTTTGCGCCAACATGCTGACCTGCTTGCCGCGCGGACAGGCCGTGAAATCACGCTGAGCGCCGTCTGCGCGCGGAACCGTGATCAGGATCGCGGCACGCCGCTAGAGCCCTACGCTTGGGAAGATGAGGCGGCGGCGCTTGCCGTTCGGGACGATATCGACATCTATGTTGAGCTGATCGGCGGCGCAGACGGGATTGCCAAAGCCTCGGTCGAAGCTGCGCTGAACGCAGGCAAGCATGTTGTGACAGCGAATAAGGCGATGCTCGCGATGCATGGCCAGAGCTTGGCTGAACGGGCGGAGGCGAAGGGATGCGCCCTGCGCTTTGAGGCCGCGGTAGCGGGCGGCATTCCGGTTATCAAAGCGCTTGCCGAGGGGCTTGCCGGAAATGAGATCACCCGAGTTATGGGGGTGATGAATGGGTCGTGCAATTATATCCTCACGCGGATGGAAGATGCCGGGCTGAGTTATCAAGAGGTCTTCGCCGAGGCGGACGCTTTGGGATATCTTGAGGCGGACCCCAGCCTTGATGTCGGCGGCATTGATGCTGCGCATAAGCTTGCAATCCTCTCCGCAATCGCTTTTGGCAGCCGCCCGGATTTTGACGGGATTGAGCTGGAAGGGATCGAGCAGGTCTCCATAGAAGACATCAAAGCCGCCGCCGATATGGGCTTTAAGATCAAGCTCTTGGGCGTTGCGCAGAAAACAGAGCGCGGGTTGGAACAGCGGATGATGCCCTGTCTTGTGCCCGCCACCTCTCCGCTTGGCCAACTCCAAGGCGGCACCAATATGGTGGTCATCGAGGGAGATGCCGTTGAGCAAATTGTGCTGCGCGGACCAGGGGCCGGGGCCGGGCCAACGGCCTCGGCTGTTATGGCCGACATCTGCGATATCGCACGCGGCACCATGGGGCCGGTGTTTGGCCAGCCCGCGCAGACCCTCGCGCAGATGCAGCCGACCACCTCACTTTTGCACGCGCCCTATTACCTCCGCATGTCCCTGGTGGATAAGCCCGGTGCGCTGGCAAAGATCGCAACCACGCTTGGCGATGCGGGCGTTTCGATTGATCGGATGCGTCAGTATCACCATCCCGGCCAAGCCGCCCCTGTCCTCATCGTAACGCATAAAACAACGCGCGAAGCTTTGGATACGGCCATTGCGGCGATGGACAGCACGGGCGTGTTGGCCAGCGCGCCGGTGGCGTTTCGTATCGAACATCTCTGAGACTGCAAAGGAACCCCTTTCGATGACCGACACTCCAACTCATCAAGATGTGTTTGAAGATCGTATGCTCTCGCTCGGGCTGGCGCGCGTGTCCGAGGCCGCTGCTTTGGCCTCTGCGGCCCATATCGGCCGAGGGGACGAGAAAGCTGCGGATCAAGCGGCCGTGGACGCGATGCGCACGCAGCTCAACCTTTTGGACATTGCCGGGGTCGTTGTTATCGGCGAGGGCGAGCGCGACGAAGCCCCAATGCTTTACATCGGCGAAGAGGTTGGCACCGGAAAGGGCCCGGGCGTGGATATTGCGCTTGACCCGCTTGAAGGTACGACACTGACCGCGAAGGACATGCCCAACGCGCTTACGGTGATTGCCATGGGACCGCGCGGCTCGATGCTACACGCGCCTGATGTGTATATGGACAAGCTCGCTATTGGCCCGGGCTTTGCCGCCGATACCGTTCGCCTTGATATGACGCCAACCGAGCGGGTGAATGCCCTTGCGAAGGCGAAAGGTTGTGCGGCGACCGACATTACTGTTTGCGTTCTAGAGCGCCCGCGCCACGAGGACATGATCGCCGAGTTACGCGCGACTGGCGCGGCCATTCGCCTGATCACAGATGGGGATGTCGCTGGCGTTATGCACTGCGCCGATCCGAGTACTGGGATTGACATGTATATGGGTTCTGGCGGCGCCCCCGAAGGGGTTTTGGCTGCTGCTGCGCTGAAATGTCTAGGCGGCCAAATCTTTGGTAGGCTGCTCTTTCGCAACAGCGATGAGAAAGAACGCGCGGCCAAGGCCGGGATTTCGGACACAAGCCGTATCTACGCCCGCGATGATATGGTGACGCAAGATGTGATCTTTGCCGCGACTGGCGTAACAGCAGGCTCCCTTTTATCCGCCGTGCAGCGCGAGCCCGGATGGATGACCTGCGAAACGCTTTTGATGCGCTCAAAGACAGGCTCGGTCCGCCGCCTCCACTATCGCACACCAATCTAAGGCTTGGCGCGCTCTATTCGTCCAGATATTGTGGCGAAATGGATTGCGCCCCCCAAATACCCGAGCCCTCCGCTTATCTTGGCGTCGATTGCTCGCTGACCGGGCGGCGCTGGATCGGGCCTGGGATCGAAACACAGCGCGCGGCGGATATGTTGGTGCAGCGCTGCGGTCTTCTTGGGCCTGTTGCGCAGGTGCTGGCCAGGATGGGTGTTTCACCAGAAGGCGCAGAGGCGTTCCTGGCCCCGACGCTTCGGGACCTGCTCCCGGACCCGCGCACGCTCAAAGACGCCAAGACCGCAGCGGAGCGCGTGAACGCCGCTGTCGCGGCAGATGAGAAAATCGCGATTTTCGCCGATTATGATGTGGATGGCGGCAGTTCGGCAGCTTTGTTGGTGGATTGGCTGCGCCAGCAATCACGGTCCGCAACGCTGTATGTGCCAGATCGCATTGACGAAGGCTATGGCCCCAATCCCGAGGCCATAGCCCGATTAGCGCGCGATCATGAGCTTATTGTTTGCGTGGATTGCGGGACGCTCAGCCATGACGCCCTGGCGGCGGGGCGAGCAGCGGACATCCTCGTGCTGGATCATCATTTGGGCGGTGAGACGCTTCCCCCGGCTCTGGCTGTTGTGAACCCAAACCGTCAGGATGAAACGGGCACGCTTGCTCACCTCTGCGCAGCCGCTGTGGTGTTCTTGGTGCTGGTTGAGGCCGGGCGGCAGCTGCGCCAATCGGGCAAGCCGGGGCCGGACCTCATGTCGATGCTGGACTTGGTAGCGCTCGCCACAGTTGCGGATGTCGCGCCGCTTACTGGCGTTAATCGTGCTTTTGTCCGCCAGGGCCTTACGGTGATGGCGCGGCGGGAGCGGCCTGGATTAGCCGCGCTTGCCGATATTGCGCGCTTGGATGCGGCGCCAAGCGCCTATCATCTGGGCTACGTCCTCGGTCCTCGGATTAACGCAGGCGGTCGGATTGGCCAGGCCGACCTCGGCGCGCGCCTGTTGGCAACAGCCGAGACCCAAGAGGCCGCCGCCCTGTCCGAACGCTTGGACCGGTTGAACGCCGAGCGGCGGGACGTCGAGGCTGCCGTGCGCGCCGCAGCGATGCACCAAGCAGAACAGCGCGATCTAGAGGCACCTTTAGTCTGGGCTGCAGGCGAGAGCTGGCATCCCGGTGTGGTGGGGATTGTCGCGTCTCGGCTTAAAGAGCAGGTTAACCGCCCAACACTCGTCATCGGCATTGAGAAGGGGCTTGGACGCGGATCTGGACGCTCGGTCCCCGGCATTGATTTAGGAGCGGCAGTGCAAAGAGTGGCCGCCGAGGGCCTCTTGCTCAAGGGAGGAGGGCATAAGATGGCGGCTGGATTGACCGTAGAGGTTGATCAAATCGAGCCCGCGATGACCCGCTTGTCCGAGCTGCTGGCCCGTCAAGGCGCGGATCGGCTTGGCGCGCGCGATTTGCGGCTTGATGGTGTGCTCATGCCGAACGCCGTTGCGCCCGGATTGATCGAGGCGTTAGATGCCGCTGGACCCTTTGGCGCCTCTGCCTCTGCCCCGCGATTTGCCTTTGCAGATGTGCAGATTTTTAGCACACGGATCGTTGGAGAAGATCACCTCAAGATCCGGTTTGGCGATACGACTGGGGCGCGGATAGAGGCGATTGCATTTTCAGCAATGCAAAGCACCTTGGGGCACGAGCTGCACAATCACGCAGGCCGACGCTTTCATCTAGCGGGCCGGGTTGAGCTCAATCGGTGGCAGGGGCGAGACGCAGTGCAGCTCAACTTGCAGGGCGCGGCGCTGGCTTAGATTTTAGG
>CAYWNJ010000131.1:0-6382 GCA_964459535.1 uncultured Rhodobacterales bacterium | reverse complement strand
GAGGGGTGGCGCAATCGCGCCGCCCCGTGGGGGCGGAACGGCGCGGCGCAACGATGTTCGTTGCGCGGGAGATATGTTCGGGGCGATGGGCCTCAGGTTTGAGGTAAGGTGCTTTAAAACGCCAATTGCTGCACGATAGTGCCAAGCTCGGCCTCTAAAATCCCTGCGACGTCGAGCACGCGGTCATCGTCATGCATCGCGCCGACCACTTGAACGCCTTGAGGTATCCCATTTGCGATATGGGTTGGCAGGGCGCAGGCAGGCAGCCCAAGTAGGTTCACCACGTAGAGCGGCTTTTGCGCCTCAATCAAGAACGGGGCCTTGTCCGGCGCCCGAAAATCCAGGTCATTTTCAAAGGGCGGGATCAGTGAAACCGGCATAATCAAGGCATCAAAATCCATAAAAAGATGCGCCCAGGCGCGTTGCAGCGCGCCGCGCTCGGCGATTGTCTCCATGTAGCCTTGCAGATCTAAGACGCTGAAATAATCTTGGAACGCTTGAAGCCAGCGCTGCAAATCATCTGACCCATGTGTTTGAATGAAGTCAGTGTAAAATCCTTTGGTTTCGGTAAAAAGCAACTGCCCCCAAATCTGCGCGCAGCGCTCAGCCGCGGGGAGCGTTACTTCTTCCACACGCAGCCCGGCGGCCTCTGCGGCGCGCTGCGCGCGTTTAAGCGCGTCGGCAACCTCTGCCGAAGGTGCGGTTTCAAACCCGTTAAGCGCCACGCCGATCCGTAACGGCCCGCCGCCCCGCGCGCGGCCAAAATGCGGCGCGGCGCTCCACATCGGATCATCCGGTGAAAAGCCGCGCATCGCCTTCAGGCCAAGGGCAACATCCGCGACAGAGCGACCAATCGGCCCCTGCACGCTCATCTGCATCGTCATTGGGGGCCGCTCACCTGGCGCCGAGGGGTTAAACGCGGGAATGCGTCCCAAGGAAGGGCGCAGCCCCACCAAACCGCAGCAATGCGCCGGATAGCGCACAGATCCGCCCAAATCATTCCCATGGGCGATCACACCGATACCGGCCGCCAGCGCCGAGGATGCGCCTCCGCTAGAGCCGCCCGGCGTAACCCTGTTGTCCCATGGATTAAGCGTAACGCCGTGGAGCGGATTAGAGGTACACCAGCGCAAGCTCATTTCAGGCGTATTCGTGCGCCCAACCACCACAGCGCCCGCCGCCACGAGATTGCCCACAACAGCACTATCGGCGGGCGCGATGTTATCGGCCTGCACAGGTAGGCCGTTGGTATTTGCCAAACCCGCCTGATCAGCGTTGACCTTAGTCGTGATTGGCGCGCCGTGCAAAAGGCCGGCCGGGCGCGTGCCATTGTCAATCGCTTCGGCGCGCGCCATCGCATCCGGGACGTGATCGACCACTGCATTTATCTTGGGATTAACCGCTTCCAGGCGCGCCAGATGCGCGGCGGTTACCTCCGATGCGCTAACGCTGCGGGCGCGTAGGCGGGCGACGGTCTCGACGGCGCTCCAGGATATGATTTCGGACATCTCACCTCCTCTAAACCTAGCTTGAGGCCCTAGCGGGCCTCGGCTATGTCACGCATCACCCGGAATGGAGCGGCTCATGCCCTTTTACCTTGACTATGCAAGCCCTGATTTTGCAACCCAGTTTGACAGGTTGATTCACCTTAAACGCGAAGATAGCCCGGATGTAGACGCAACTGTCACAAAAATCATTGACCAAGTGCGCCGGGATGGGGACCAAGCCTTGATCGCGCTGACCGAGCGCTTTGACCGCCTGCGCCTGCAGCCCGAAGAACTGCGCCTGTCCCAGCACGAGATCGCTGCGGGCGCTGAAACTGTTTCAGAGGAAGTGCGTGAAGCCCTCACTTTGGCGGCGGCGCGTATCCGGGCGTATCATGCGCGTCAGTTGCCCGAAGATGCCTCTTGGACAGACGAAACGGGCGCGATGTTGGGCTGGCGCTGGACACCCGTTTCATCCGCCGGTCTTTATGTGCCGGGCGGGTTGGCCTCTTATCCGTCCTCGCTGCTGATGAACGCCATCCCGGCGCAGGTTGCGGGTGTGGCGCGCTTAGCGATTACGGTTCCCACGCCGGACGGAGAAATAAACCCGGCGGTCCTGCTGGCCGCGCAGCTTTGCGGGATTTCTGAGATTTACCGGATCGGCGGTGCGCAAGCCATCGCCGCGCTTGCCTACGGGACCGAGAGTATCCCCGCTGTGGACAAAATCACAGGCCCTGGGAATGCCTTTGTTGCTGCCGCAAAGCGGCGCGTGTTCGGGACGGTGGGCATTGATAGTATCGCGGGCCCCTCGGAGATTCTCGTGATCGCAGATGCGGACAACGTTCCCGATTGGATCGCGCTCGATCTGCTCAGCCAGGCGGAGCATGATGAGAGCGCCCAAGCCATTCTCATCACAACAGATCCAGCCTTTGGCCAAGCGGTGGCAGAGGCTATCGCCGCCCGCCTTCAAACACTTGAACGCCGCGCTGTCGCGGGTGCCAGCTGGGCGCAAAATGGAGCGATCATCACCGTACCAGATCTTGATGTCGCTGCTCAGCTTGCCGATCAAATCGCACCGGAGCATCTAGAGCTTTGCGTGGCAGACCCAAAGGCTCTTGCTGCTCAGATTTCCCACGCGGGCGCGATTTTCTTGGGCGCTTGGACTCCCGAAGCCATCGGCGATTATGTTGGCGGGCCGAACCACGTTTTGCCAACAGCACGCTCGGCGCGGTTTTCTTCAGGCCTCTCGGTGCTTGACTTTATGAAGCGCACAACGCTCGCCCAACTGCCCCCCGCGGCGCTGCGCGACATTGGCCCGGCGGCCCAAACGCTGGCCCGCGCGGAAAGCCTAGAAGCGCATGGCTTGTCGGTGGCTGTCCGTCAGGCCGCGTTGAATTCATAGAGTTCTGCTGCGCAGCCGCTGCGAAAGCCCCGTCAATTGATGGGCAAGCGAGAGCGCGTGTGAAACCTGCGTGCTTTCGACATGCCCGGCCATGTCAAACGCGCTTTCCTCCAGCATCTCGCTGAGCAAGCGCAGAACCTCGCGCGCTTTTTCCAACCGAAGATCATTGTGCGTTTCGCCCTCAAACTGCGCCAAATTATGCACTGTCATATCATCCCATCGTCTTTAGTAAGGCTTGTTCAAAGCCCTGAGTTCATCAACTATAAAACATCAACCCAAAGTTGTTTTCAATATTCGAATCCCACTAATTTAGCCAACGTCGAGTAAATCCGCGTGCGGATATGCAACGCTGTGCGGTGCAGTAGTAGTTTTTCTGGACGCGCCCCGCTCGCTTGGGTTATCCTATGGTTAACGGGGCGAAAGTGATCCCGAAACGAGGCAGCGTTATGACCTATCCCGAGCGGTTTTCGAACCTTCCGGCTTATGCTTTCCCGCGCTTACGTGCGCTTTTGGATCATCATTCACCTGGTGGTGACGTGGTCCATATGACGATTGGAGAGCCCAAGCATGCGTTCCCGGCTTGGGTGACAGATGTGATTCAAACGCATGCGGCAGGCTTTAACCGCTATCCGCCGAATGAAGGCGCGCCCGAGCTGCGCGGCGCCATTCAGAAATGGTTAAAGCGCCGGTATGACGTTTCCTATGATTCTGAGACGCAGATCCTGCCACTGAATGGCACGCGCGAGGGTCTTTACAATATCGCCATGGCGTTGGTGCCAGAGACCAAAAAGGGCAAGAGGCCAACGGTCTTGATGCCAAATCCGTTTTATCAAGTCTATATGCTGGCCGCGATGTCTGTCGAAGCAGAGCCGGTATTTGTGCCCGCGACCGCGGAGACGGGCCATCTGCCAGATTACACAGGTTTGCCAAGCGATGTGCTAGAGCGCTGCGCGGCCGTCTATATATGCTCACCAGCAAACCCGCAGGGCGCTGTTGCGGATAAAGGCTATTGGACCGATCTTATACATCTCGCAGAAAAGCACGATTTTCGCATTTTCGCTGACGAATGCTATTCCGAGATTTACCGCGACACGCCGCCCGTTGGCGTGCTTGAGGTCGCGCACGAAATAGGGGCCGATCCGAACCGGATTGTAGCTTTCCATTCCTTATCCAAACGCTCGAACCTGCCAGGCTTGCGCTCGGGCTTTGTGGCGAGCGGCGCGGCCGCCATCCGCGAGGCGCTGCAATTGCGCACTTATGCGGGTGCGCCGCTTTCCCTTCCGCTGCAAATGGCGGCAGCGGCTGTTTGGGAGGACGAGGCACATGTCGAGGAAAATCGCGCGCTCTATCGCGAGAAATATGACTGTGCGGATGAAATTCTAGGGGACGTGCCCGGCTACGACGCTCCGGAGGCCGGTTTCTTCTTGTGGCTACCCGTCCCGGATGGCGAAAGAGCGGCGCGCGAGTTATGGCAAAAAACTGGTGTCCGCGTTCTGCCGGGGGCGTATTTGGCCCAAGGCGAGGGCAGCGCGAATCCGGGTCAAAAATATATTAGGGTGGCGCTGGTCGCCACAAAGACAGAGACAGAGCGCGGCCTGCGGGCGGTGCGCAACGTCCTTTATCAAGATTAAGTCGAAAGGTAAGGCATGGCTTATCAAACGCGCACGCGAAACCCTCTGCTCGACGGAGATGTCGCCGAGACCATAGAGAAACGCGGCAAAGAACTTTTCGGCTTGATCCTGGTCTGCCTTGGCGCGCTGGCGGGCGCGATGATGCTCAGCTACGCGCCAGAGGATCCAAACTGGCTGGTGAGCAGCGATATGCCCGTTCAAAACCTTCTGGGTGCGACCGGGGCCGCGTTGGCTGCCCCGCTCTTTCTGATCATCGGATGGGGCAGCTTTGGCTTTGCCGCCATCCTTCTGAATTGGGGGCTACGCTTGCTGCTCCACAAGGGCGCAGGCCGGGCGTTTGGGCGGCTCATCTTTGCGCCGATTTTTATCGTCTTTCTCTCGATCTACGCCGCGACACTGGAACCCGGGGCCGATTGGCTGCGGATGCATTCTTTTGGCTCGGGTGGGCATTTTGGAGATATGGCGATGGGTGCCATTCTTACCGCATTGCCGCTCAGCTCAAGCTTTGGGCTCAAACTGGCCTCCCTGGCCTTTGGTATCGGGGCGGTGCTCAGCACGCTCTTTGTGCTGGGCTTTTCCAAGGCCGAGCTACGACGCTTCGCCCGGTTCCTTATCGTCAGCTTGATTATGGTCTATGCTTGGATCATGGCCGCGCTCGGGCTGGGCGCGCGCGGCGCGCTGGAAACCGCGTCACGTCTCCAAGCGCGCCAGGCCAGCCGCAGGGTCGTCGATCCTGGCAGCCAAGCCTCGCCACAGTTTAGTCAAACCGCGCCGAACGCTCCTAAAGAGGGGATTTTGGCACGTGTTTCTGAATTGATCAAAAAGCCAACCGCCGCGCAGGCCGCGCCTGCTGTTGATGGCGCGAGCGAAGTTGATCCCGATCAAGCGCGGTTAAAGGCAAAGATCACACATATCATAAAGGCGCGCCAAGACGAGGACCACAGCACCTTGCCCCCGACGCAGCCTGCTTTGCCAGACGGGCCAAGTGGATTTTTCCCCGCAGAGCCACCCCTGACCGCAGCGCCTCAGCCCCAACCACCGGCTGCGCCAAGCGCGCCGCCTTCCGTGATGCCAGAGGGGCTGCCCATCGCTAGCCCGCGCAAGGCGCAGGTCACGCCGCCCAACCCCAAGCCAATCCAACCAAGCACCCGCGCTCAGGCAGAGGCGCAGCCCATGCTCCGCTTTGACGAAGCCTCTCAGAGCTACGAACTGCCGCCGCTGAGCTTGCTCGAAACCCCCACAGCCACTACGCGCCACCACCTGAGCGACGAAGCGCTAGAGGAAAACGCGCGCATGCTAGAGACGGTGCTGGATGATTATGGCGTGAAGGGCGAGATCGTCTCGGTCCGGCCCGGTCCCGTCGTGACCATGTATGAGCTAGAGCCAGCCCCAGGGCTAAAGGCATCCCGCGTGATCGGGCTTGCGGATGATATCGCCCGCTCGATGGCCGCGCTATCGGCGCGGGTGTCAACAGTGCCAGGCCGCAGCGTGATTGGCATCGAGTTGCCAAATGAAAGCCGCGAAAAGGTGATCTTGCGCGAAATTCTGGCAAGCCGGGATTTTGGCGATAGCAATATGCGTCTGCCGCTTGCTTTAGGCAAGAATATCGGGGGCGATCCGGTCGTGGCGAACCTTGCCAAAATGCCGCATTTGCTCATCGCAGGGACGACGGGCTCGGGTAAGTCGGTGGCGATCAACACGATGATCTTATCGCTACTCTATCGCCTGACGCCCGAAGAGTGCCGGATGATCATGATTGATCCCAAAATGCTGGAACTCAGCGTTTATGATGGGATCCCGCACCTCCTTTCACCTGTTGTAACGGATCCCCAAAAAGCCGTTGTGGCCCTCAAATGGGTGGTTGG
>CAYWNJ010000130.1:0-6431 GCA_964459535.1 uncultured Rhodobacterales bacterium | reverse complement strand
ATCTGTTTGCAGTCAGGTTACCGAAGTAACGTAAACCGACAAACAGTGAAGCTGACATCTCATCATCGTCCGAAGACTAGAGACGCGATATGCAGTTGTTTGTTCATCGAATGAACCAAACCGCCCACATATCTCTTCAGATATTCAAAATTTCAAAGAGCGTAGAGACAAAATTGACTGGATGCGCCCTTTTCTTTTTGGCGCGCCCCGCCTCAAATGCCTCTGGTTATTTTACCACCGCGCTGCCTCAGTATTTGCCGTCGGCTCGCTTGATGCCCCCTCAGCGCCGTTCAGCGCCGCTGGTGAAGGGGTATTTACGGCTCTGAGGCGGAGCCTGCAAGAGGTTTTTTTCAAAAACCATATCTTTTTCGTTTTAGCTCATTTTAACGTATTTTTTCATATGTTTAAGCGGCGCTCGCCGCCTGCGTAGCGCACTCGATTAGTCACAAGAGGTAGGAGCTGGACGCGAAACTGTGCGTGATGCGCGCTATTTTTCACATATCCACAGCTTTATCCTCAGACTCACAGGAACTTTTACGCCACTATCAAGAGCGAGATTCTTTGCGCCATCCGTCCAGCGCCAAAATCATGGAGCTAAAGCGCCAACTTGGCCCTATTATATTAATACCCGAGCGCGCAGCCGTCTTTGCGCGGATCTGAGGCGCCCTCAAGCACCCCATCTGCACGCCTGCGAATCGCCTGGGCTCCGCCCAAAGCGGTTTTTGGGATTTCCACTTTATGGCCACGCTGGGTCAACTCGGTGCGTACCGCATCCGAATACCCACGCTCGACCTGCAGCATGCCCGCATCGCTGAACGCACGCGGCGCGTCTAGGGCTGTTTGTAGATCCATCCCAAAGTCCTGAAGATTGGACAAAAAGCGTGCGTGGCCGCATGGTTGATACGCGCCGCCCATCACGCCGAACGGGGTCGTGGGGCGGCCATCTTCGCAAATAATGCCGGGAATAATCGTGTGCATTGGGCGCTTGCCACCGCCCGCTTCGTTGGGGTGACCAGGTTCCAGCGAAAAGCCTGCGCCGCGATTTTGCAGAAGGATGCCAAATTTCTCCGATGCGATGCCCGAGCCGAAGCCGTGGAAAATCGAGTAAATCATCGACACCATCATCCCATCACCATCTACGACGGTGATATAGATTGTGTCTTTGTGAACCGCTTCGGTCAGTGAGGCCGCCGCCGCCATCGCACGTTTTGGGTCGATGAGCCCTGCAAGCTGCGCGGCCGTTTCTGGTGCTAACATATGTTCCAGCCGGGCCGTGTGATCCGGATCGGCGATAAAGCGGTTGCGCGCATCATAGGCGAGCTTTGTTGCTTCGGCCTCGATATGCACACGATCTGCGCCAAAAGGATCCATCGCAGCGATATCGAAATGGCTGAGAATATTGAGCAGCAGCAGCGCTGTTGCGCCTTGGCCATTTGGTGGATGCTCGACCAGTTCAACGCCTTTGTAGGGTCCGGATATTGGCGTTGCGTCCGAGCAGGCGGTTGCTTCGAAATCAGCCAGCGTGTGCGGTCCACCAAGTGCGCGCAGGCAATTCACCATATCCTCGGCGATCTCGCCTGCATAAAAGGCATCCCGACCATGCTGTGAGATCCGGCGCAAAACCTCGGCTTGGCCCGGGGCGCGAAAGAGGGTTCCGACAGCGGGTGGGGCTTCGTTCATAAGGTAAAGCGAGCGGGCCGCACCTTGGAGCGTATCGGCACTATTTGACCAATCAAAAGCCACGCGCGGGGCCACGGGGACCCCGGCCTCGGCGTAGTGAATCGTTGGCGCAAGCAAAGTGTCGAGGCCGAGCTTTCCGTAGCGTTCTGATAAGGTGCAGAACGCGTCGATGGCGCCTGGGATTGTAACGGCGTGCGGATCATAGGTTGGAACAGATGTATGACCTTGGGCGCGTAGCGCCTTCGGATCAAGGGCTGCGGGCGCGCGGCCAGAGCCGTTTATGGCGTGAATTTCAGAGCTGCCAGCGGGGGAGACCAAGACAAAACAATCCCCGCCAATCCCGGTCATTTGCGGCTCGCAAATCCCCAGAAGGACAGCGCCCGCGATAGCTGCATCCATAGCGGTGCCACCGCGGCGCAAGATATCAACCGCAACACTGGCCGCGAGCGGGTGGGAGGTTGCGCACATGCCTTGGGTTGCGAGAACGGGCGAACGGCCGGGGAGATGGAAATCACGCATGGGCTGCTTTCTTTATGTTACGCGTGAGGAAAATAGGGCGAACGCTTCGGTCTGTCCATAATCTCGATAGGCTTGTCTTGCAGGATAGCTGTGATCCAAATGCGCGCCTGCGGCGCATTCCATTTCTTGCAGATATTTTTCGCGATATCGCTTTACTCGACAAGACGCACCAAAGCTTCGCCCGCCTGCATGTTTTCTGCAACTCGGTCAAAACGCAGATAGGCGATTGCGCGGTCACCCGTACGGCTGTGCAAGCGCCCAATTGGCTTTCCGTTGGTCGTGATTTCTGTGCCAGGTGCGGCGCTGCCGTTTATCTCTACTTGAGCCAGGCCTTTGCGGAGTGTCGTTTTGTGCTTCATTCGGGCCGTCACCTCTTGGCCGACATAGCAGCCTTTGCGGAAATCAACACCGTTCAGGCGCTCAAACCCGGCTTCGAGGATATAAGTATCGGGGGTTAGTTCCTCCCCGCTTTGAGGAATCACATGCGTTACATGGAGCGCTGTCCAATCCACCTGTTCCTCTTGATCCGAGGGCGCGGCGCGCCAGGCGCGCCAGCCCAGGGCGGGGTGGCGTGGGTCGTTCCAGCCATCTTCCGGACAGGGGTTAAGCCCTTTATGCAAGTGATGTTTGGTATGCTCGAACGCGACATCCGCGCGTAGTTTATACATTGTGAGACGTTGAAGAAGTGAGGCGGCGAGGCCTGCGTCAACGTCTATGAGAATGGCATCAGTCTCTTGGATCAAAAAGAAGTCCGCGAAGTATTTGCCTTGCGGCGTCAAAAGCGCGGTATAGATTGGACCGGCAGCTAGCTTGTCTACATCATTGGTCACCAAGCCTTGCAGAAACGGCAGGCGATCCGCGCCCGTCACGCGTAGGAGTGTTCGATCTGGCATAGCAATTCCTTTCACACCGTTCCTTCTATATAGCGCGCGTAAGCACTTCAGGAAGGACGGCGGATGCGCGCCCCAATCTCCATCGTAATCCCGACGCTTGATGCGGCCTCGACGCTTCCTGACTGTCTCGCTGCGCTGATGCCTGGTCTGGAGCGGGGCTTAATTCGTGAGCTTATTGTTAGCGATGGGGGCTCCACCGACGCAACCGTTGCCATTGCTAAGGACTGGGGGGCGAATGTCTTGAGCGGTCCTGCCTCGCGGGGCGGCCAACTGCGGCGCGGATGCGCGCAAGCCCTTGGGGATTGGCTGCTTATCTTGCATGCGGATACGGTGCTTGGGCCCGAATGGATCAAGGCCGCGCAGACCCATATGGCAACGGGCCAGGCTGGATGGTTTCGTTTGCGCTTTGACCAGGGGGGGCGCTGGGTGGCCAGATGGGCCAATCTACGCAGCCGCTGGTTTGATCTGCCTTATGGGGATCAAGGGGTGTTGCTGCCCCGCGCTCTTTACGAAACCTGCGGCGGGTATCTCGATCAGCCGCTGATGGAAGACGTAGCTCTGGCATGGGCGTTGCGCGGAAAATTGCGCCAGATTGAAGCCATGGCGACTACGTCATCTGAGCGGTATCGGCGTGATGGGTGGCTTAAGCGCGGGTCGCGCAATTTATGGATACTCGCGCGTTACGCGCTCGGCGCAGACCCCTCTGCACTAGCCCGAGCCTATCGGCGGAAGCGCTGAACGGGTGTTACCCCCAAACACGTCTGCGGAGGCGTTCTAAGAGGCCGAGGCGCGGCGCAGAGGCCAAATCAGGGTGGCGTGCAATTGCTGTTGAAGCTGGCGCGTCGATAACCTGTTTGCCATCCTGAAACTGAAGACGATAAAGGTCCGCATAAATCCCGCCGCGTGCAAGCAACTCGTCATGCGTGCCCTCGTCCACGACCTTGCCCCGATCCATAACCACGATTTTATGTGCCCCGCGGATGGTTGAGAGCCGATGGGCGATCACCAGGGTCGTGCGGCCTTTGGCAAGGCGATCCAAAGCCTGTTGCACCACCTGTTCAGATTGCGCGTCAAGGGCCGAGGTTGCCTCATCAAGCAGCAGTATCGGGGTATCGCGGAGCAATGCCCTGGCGATGACGATACGCTGACGCTGCCCGCCCGAGAGCGCTGAGCCGCGCGGGCCGACCGGGGTCTCAAGCCCTTCCCGCAGATTGGGCAGAAAATCCGAGACATGCGCCGCTTCCAAGATCTTCTTAAGTTGCTGCTGAGACACATCCGTTCGACCAAGCAAGATATTCTCGCGCAGTGTTTCATCAAAGAGCAGCGCCTCTTGCGTGACGACAGAAAAGAGAGCGCGCAAATCTTCCAGCGCGATATCGGTTGTCGCGATACCGTTGATCTTCACAGCACCCGATTGCGGATCGACCAGACGTGTGAGCAGATTGAAAATCGTGGACTTGCCCGCCCCGGAGGCTCCTACAAGTGCGGTGGTTTTGCCCGGGGCCACGGTCAGGCTAAGATCGCGGATCACGGGGGTTTCGCCATAAGCGAGGCTGACATTTTCGAACGAGATTTCTGGGATCTTAGCGGGAATGGGCGTCGGCTTTGGGTTCGACTTCAGGGTCACGGGCGCGTCCATCAGCGCCTTGACGCGCTCAATCGCTGAGGCAGCGACTTGCCACAGACCCGCAATCCCACCAAGCCGGCGCATCGGGTCAAAGGCGAACCCCATGGCCGTGAAGAAGGTCATAAATTGCCCTATCGTTTTCTCGCCAGCGATAATCTCGGCCCCGCCGTAGAGAATAACCGCCATAAAGCCCAATCCCGATATAATATCGATCATAGAAGGAATGGCGGCGGCACCAAAGGCGGTACGGATCTCGGTGCGTACAAATGCGCGGGTTAAGCTATGATATTGCCGGGCCTGATAAGCTTCGAGCGCATTTAGCTTGACCTGCACGATCCCGTGGAACACCTCGTCAATACGCGTTGACAAACTGGCCCCGAGGTCACGCGCCTCGCGCGCGCGGGCCCGCACATAGCGCTGCGCCAGTGCGGCGGGCAAAACAAGCAATGGCACCCCGATCCCGGCAAGCAGCGCCCAAACCGGATCGACGCTGACCGCGACGCCAACCAGGACAAAGAGCCCAATAAGATCCCGCCCCGCGCCTAAGATAATAGCCTTCCAAACATCCCCAATCGCGTTCACATCCCCTTGGACCCGCTGGATCAGATATCCAGGCGGGTGCGCTTGGTGGAATGCCCCGTCGAGGCGCATCATGTGGCTCAGTAGATCTTGGCGAATCGCCGCTGCACTGCGCTGCGCGATGGTGGTCAGCAGAACCTTTTGCGCAACTGAGCTAACAGCCCGGATAACGAAGATGGAAATGACCAGGATGCAGACCCACACCAGCACAGCCCCATTGCCCTCGGTAAAGACATCGTCAAACATGGGCTGCATGAGCCAACTCAGAAGGCCGAGCATTGAGCCTTCTAAGGTCATAAAGACCGTCGCCACCAGTATCATTGGCAAATGGCGTTTCAGATAACCACGCCAAAGCCAGTTAAAGAGGGCGCGGCTATCACTGCGCGGCGCATTTAAATCCGTTTGAGTGCTCAAGGATGTACCCTGCAAAGCTGCGAAACCTGTGATACCGCCCCCTGCCCTTTGGGGCAAGCGTTGACGCGCCGCAAAGCTGCGCTAGGCTGCGCGGATAGATTCCAAAGGATCCGATGAGTATGACGACACCTCCAAGGGCCGCCGCAGGCCGAGAGTATCTTGCCATTCCAGGGCCGTCGGTCGTTCCCGACGCTGTGCTGCGCGCGATGCATCGGGCCGCGCCAAATATCTATGCGGGTCCGCTGGTCGATACCACAGCCAGCCTCATCCCCGATTTGCGCAATGTCGCCCAGACCGCGCATCAGGTTGCGATCTATATCGGGAATGGTCATGCCGCTTGGGAAGCCGCCTTGGCCAATACCATCGCGCCCGGCGATACGGTGCTGGTCCTCGCAACCGGTCGCTTTGGCCATGGCTGGGGAGATATGGCCGACGGCTTGGGGGCTCGGGTCGAGCTGATCGACTTTGGCAAACAGGCGCCGCTTGACATGGCGCGGGTGACCGAGGCGCTGACAGCCGATACAGCGCATCGCATCAAGGCTGTGCTGGCCGTGCATGTCGATACCTCTACCTCAATCCGCAATGATATCGCAGCGCTGCGCCAGGCGGTTGACGCGGCGGGGCACCCCGCTTTGCTAATGGTTGATTGCATCGCCTCGCTTGGATGCGACCGATTTGAGATGGATGCTTGGGGCGTTGATGTGATGGTTGCGGCTTGC
>CAYWNJ010000129.1:0-6440 GCA_964459535.1 uncultured Rhodobacterales bacterium | reverse complement strand
GAATTTCGGGGAGTAGCTCAACTTCCCATCATAGCGGACACGCCATATTTAGTACGAAGAAAAAGGGCTGGACACAAAAGTTGTAAGAGCATATCTGACTACTGCTGTTGTGTAAGTTAACAGTGCCCGGGTAGCTCAGGGGTAGAGCAGTGGACTGAAAATCCTCGTGTCGGTGGTTCGATTCCGCCCCCGGGCACCATTCGTCCAAAATACAGACGGACTTCCGCCCCTAAAGGCTTGATTTCATTAGATGCAGTGTAATCCCGCGTTCAGCTGGAATCAGCCAGTCTGGACAAATTCTGGACAAGGGATTCCTGACCCATGTGGGGCACACATCTCAAACAGAAGGGGCGTTGGTGGCACTATTACCGCGCGGTTCCGCGAGAATTTGCCGATGTTGATCGGCGCACGCTGATCAGTTTCACCCTGAAGACTGGCGACTTTGTTCAAGCAAAGCGCAAAGCTGCCGAAATATCGGCTCAGCTTGAGCAGGAATGGGCATTGGCGAAAGCGCGTGGGGTCTCATTAACTGCCCAGGATGCTGCGCAACGCTATGGTGGGGCGGTGTCCGTACAGCAATCGCTTGGATTTGTCTCTCGGCAAGCGTTGGATTTGACAGATGCGGAATTGCTGGAGCGTCTTAGGACATTGATCACGGGCAGTGCGCCACCGCCCGAGCAGAAAGCCGTTTTGGGGTTGATCCCGGAACCAGAGTTTTCGCTCGCCGATGCGTTTGACCGGTTCTGGGACTACATTAAAGATGAGTGGAGCTTGCTCAGTCGCGATCAGCAACGGGTGAAGCGCAACATTTATCTCAAAGCGATCCGCAATTTCGAGACAGCCTTGGGCCAGTTGTCGTTTCATGCTGTTGAACGTGCCCATGCCATCAAGTTTCGAAGTTGGTGGCTGGCGCGTGTCGAGGAAAAAGGGCTCAAGCCGTATACAGCCAATCGTGAGATCAACTCGCTGCGCCGCATGTTCAATGTGAACTTTGACATTGATGGGCTGAGCAAAACCAATCCCTTCGCTGGAGTGCGCCTTAAGGAAGTGGCCGAGGTCGCCAGGGTGCCTTTAGAGACGGAGCAACTTCAGAAGCTGGCCAAAGTTGGCGTGCTTCCTTCACTGCACCCGGACTTCGAGTTGCTCATTCGTTTGTTGATCAACACCGGCATGCGTCCGGTTGAGGCAATCGGGCTCGAATTGACGGATGTGATTTTGGACTACGAGGTGCCGCATGTTCATGTGCGCAAGAACGATGTTCGCGGGCTGAAGACTGTGCATTCGGAACGGTTGCTGCCGCTGTTGGGCGTGTCCTTGGATGCCGCCCACCAGCTGGCCGCTATGGGAGGTTGGGGCAAGCGGTTGGGGAAAAATATGTATGCGACGAGCGTGATTAATCGGGCGCTGCGGTCGAGTGGGATTGTGACGGACAAGCGCCAGAGCCTCTATTCCTTGCGGCACTGGTTTCAGGATCAGCTGACCAAGCGTGACGTCGTCGATCGCGCGCAGGCGCAACTCATGGGGCACAAGTTTCAGCGGCCGAAGTATGGTTACGGGAAGGATTTGGCCGAACTGCGGGACATCATCGCGCCGTTCGCGATTGAAGGGCGGTAAGGCGTGAGCGGGAGGCATTCAAGTCGGATTGAGAGGCGTAAATGGCCTCAAGCCTTTGATGCAATGTGAGCAGCGCAGCCTCTTCCTCGGCAGTACAGTCTGGCAACAGGTTTGCCATGAGCCGTTCCATACGGGTGAATTCGTCGGCGCTGATCGGTTTCATTTGGGCAATTTGCCCATGAGCACACGATACCATTAGAGACGGAGGTCCGCCCTCAGCTCTGAGACGCAATCCAAGCGGTAAGCTTGGCACGATGCCAGCGCTCGAAATCCGCGAGTTGGGCAGGCGAAATGCCGCGTGCGCGACGCTCAGTGATCAGCTTGTCCAGCGCAGCGTGGGTGTCGATATCGACCATGCGAGCGTGTTCGAAACTATAGGCTTTGGGGATCATGAGAATGTGGGTGACACCTCAAACCTACCCTTGCTTTTGTCAAAAGCAAAACCGTCAAGCGGCTGTTTCTTAATGCAATCTTCATGTATCATGGTGCTGCCTCCAATGCTGGAGCGGACAAAAGCTGTTTTAGCTCCAGAGCTGAATATCAAAATACTTTCGCTTTTGACAATTCCGAAGGTCACGCCACTGGTTCGAGTGACCAGAGGAATGAAACCCTGACCTTTTCCACACATGACCACTCCTCTCCGGCCCCAAAAAAAGGCTTGGAATGCGGGTGTAATCGTAGGTCAGAAACGCGCTTTTACTTTGGAAGATATTGCAACAGTCGAAGCGAAATTGAGAGCGCAGGAAAACTGGCACGATCTGGCGTTGCTGAGTTTTGGACTGGACACGATGTTTCGCGCCAGCGATTTGCTGGCCACGCAGGTTTGGCAGGTCAAATATCCAAACGGGCCAATCCGCACCTTGATCGCGCGGCGGCAGCAGAAAACGCGGCACATCGTCAATCCGGTGCTGACGCCTCAGACGCGCGACTATCTGCGGCAGTGGATTACGGTGAGCGGCAAGACGAGTCAGGATTACTTGTTCACCCGCAGCAAGCCGAGGGATGCCAGCCCCATCAGCCGTCCTCATTATGCGGAGATCATCAAAGCTTGGGCCGCGTGGCTGGGCCACGAACCGTCGGAGTTTTCCAGCCACTCGATCCGGCGCAGCAAACCGGCGCATATGTATTGGCAGGGCGAGGACATCGCGCTGATCTCGCGCCTGTTGGGGCACAAGTCGATCGCCAACACCATCGAATATCTGGGCATTACCCAGCACAAGGCCGAAGCCGCAGCGCTGCGACATTCGCTGATGTCTGGAGCAAAAAACTTCACCCAGACTTAATCTTGAGAGCCATTCGCCGCGTTATCGGCGGCGTTGGACATCTAAGGCCAAGCCCCTGTTTCGGCGCGGAAAATTTGACAGAAACCCGCAAAAAAGTAGAGAATAGAGATACTTATTTAATCCCTTTCTTCATGGGAAGTCTTAACAGATTGGCTGGCGCAGCGGTATTGTCTTTGGCCGTGACAAGTTCAGATGCACAGGAAGTGACCCGCAACAACAACTTGGGACTGACGGATATTACGCCTGTGAGCTACGAAATTCCGGCGACCGTGCAGGCAGCGTTGGATGAATACCGCACCTGTCTCGAGGAAGCGGCGGCGGTGACGGCGCCCGAAATCATCCCTGAGAAAGACTTGCGGGAATTGGGCTTTAGTGTCCTTGCTGAGCAGTGCGACGAGGGACATGCTTTGGCGCTTGATCGTATTGAAATTCGTGATCGTCGGGAAGTGGCGCAAGCGCGAATATCAGAACTTACCGAGCAAGCCATGCAGGACATCCTGGATAGTATCGGCCTGTAATTCTCTGCCTTCATGAAGACTGACCGTCCCGATCATCAACCGGAAACGGTGGCTGTTGGCGTACCTCAATTGGCAAAAGCCCGAGCTTCAGACGCTGAAATTCAGGCCAAAGGCCAAGCAGAAACCGATAGTGTCCGCGCCGCCCAAGCCGCCAAAGAGGCTGAAGTCGCTGATCTTGAGCCGATGATGGATTTTGTGATGGAGCGTTCCGACCCGGAAGCCGGTACGTGTTTTGGCGTATCGGTGCCAAATGACCTCTTGCCGGTGGAAGTGGCGCGTATGCTTTGTGCAATAAAGGCCGAGAAGGGCTTGCCGGTCGAAAAAATGCCTGACGCGTTTTTGGCAAAGCTGTTGGCCGAAGAAATTGGAAACTCTGAGGAGGCAGTATTGAAGTCAGATGAAATATCGGAGGTCGAGGCAGAAGAAGATCAGGTAAGCGCCTATAATGAGCTACTAGCGTCAGAAACTTACAAATCCGCCAGCAACACCGAAAAAGTGGCGATGATGATCAGCCATGAAGCGGTGCCAGAGAGCGAAAAAGCTAAGTGGCGACCCTTTGTGAAGATCTTCGATATCGCTGATCAACATCCAGACGACGCTCCTATTGTGCGCGAGCGCTTTAATCAGCTCGACTTGAGCCAAGGACCGCCCAACCACGTCACGTTCATCCAGACCGCGATTTTCAGCTCGCCCGATTATGACAGTGGCGTGAGTGAGGCCATGCAGAACGCGGTGGCGGCTGAGTTTAAACTCACACCCCGGCGGATCGTGACGGGGTCCGATTATGAGAGCGCGATGTCGGAAACCACCACGGATGCGGACGGCAATGAAGTGCCCGTGTTCAGCGAGGATAGGCCGCTCGAATTTGGCCTTGGTGTTGCCGGGTATCCCTCTGCCAATGGTGAGCAGCAGTTCATGAAGGCCAGCCCTACCCACGGGCAGGCCATAACGCTTGATGTCACCAGCCTGTCACCCGCGGCCAAGGGCGTGGCGGCCAGTTACTTGGGCATGTGGAAAGCCGCCGAAGATGCAGGCGAGACGGACTTTTTTCTCAGCCTGGCGCAATACGATGTGCGCGGCCAGGCGGTGCTGGACGAAGCCGCGCTATACCGCGCCGCTCGTCTCGCCAACTATACCTTTGGCGGGCGCACCGGATATGATGGCGAGATCGTGCGTGGCAACGACGCCGTGGGGCTCATCCGCTGGCAAGCGCAGCTGCGCAGCCCCAAGGGTGATGCTGGGCGCAGCGACCGCAACGCGAGCGATACCCGCGCCAACATGCAGGGTCTGGGGATCATGGATGCAGAGGGCCGGATTGACGAAGAGGTGCTGAAAGCCTTTGGCGATTACAGCCGGGATAATTGGTTTGGCGCCCCCGAATACGAGGATGTGCAAGCCCATTTGCAGGGGCTGTTTCCGGATAAATTCGACACCGAGGCGTAGGAAAGGGAAACACCCCGAAAAACTTCCCGAACAGGCCTGTTTGTGGTAAAATTAGGCTTAACATTCTTTTGATGTTCTCCAATCCATTAACCGCATTCGGCAAGACGAGCTACGCTCAAACAGGCAACCTGCTGGGGCATGATGGCAGCGCGCTTGCGCGCATCTCCGACAAGGCACGCCGCTACAACGCGATGCACATCACGGGCAGCGAAGCGGATCGTACGGACTGGGTGATCGAGCAAGCTTTGCAGGACATTGACCGGCAAAACCTGGTGGTGCTGCGTGATCCAAAAGGACTGGCCACCGCTGAAATCATCGCGCGGGCGGGCAAAGCGTTTGTGAAGAATGCGGTTTGGATCGACCTCGACAGTCGCGAGCGTCTGATCCCGCTTTCTCCCTTTCCATCGCACCAGCCGGAGGAAACAAGTTTTGTTCCCCAATGGGAGCGCGCGTTGCTCGACGCCCTCCAGCCTCTCTCAGGCGCCAGTGCGCGGACGATGCAACGGCTGTTGCAGATGCTCTATGCGGCCAATGGGTCAGAAGACTACCTGCAACCCTCGTTCACGACGTTCTGGCTGTCGGTGGTCATGCCCGATTATCGCCGCATGCTGCTGAGCCATGTGCCTACGGCGTTCTGGCGTTTGATGCCGGATGAAAAAGCGCTGCTGGAGCTTCAACAAGACATCGGCCCCAAACTGGCCGAGCTCTTCGCCGTGAACCAATGGCGAGGGACCCTCACCCTGCCAGACCCGACCCGAGCCTGCAGATGGGATCAGGCGTTGCAAAGTCATCCGAACAAGCAGGTTCAGTTCATCGCGATCACTGGGGCAGCGGAGCACTCTGATCCGGTGATACAAGCCGCCGTGAACTTCGCGCTGTGGCGCAAGATCACGGCCTGGCAAGTGTTACGGGACGGTTTGCCCGTCTATGCCTACAGTCTGAGCGCTGATTTCTTTGCCTCTCCGGCTGTGACGCCGCTGCTGCACGGCGCGCCAGCTAAGCTTAGTGTCACCTGTGCGCAGAACGACCCGCAGGATTGGCTGCACTACGAGCTGACTGGTCATCTGTCACAGACGGGACACCGGATTGCGGTCGAGGATAGCCGAGGGGCCAGCGTGACCCTCAAACGAAAGCCCGCATTGCCGGCGCCTAATTATGCGCTCGCCAAAATATCCAGAAAATATTCAACTGGGGTGTATGCGCGCAACGCCGAGTTTCCCTTGATGGAACAGCAAGCCCTGTTTGGTAAGGAGGACGGCCTGGCTGACATCTATGAGGCCCTGGGCCAGCTCCCGCCGCATTTCATGAAGGCCGCATGACGCGGGCGCAGATCATTTTGACAGGTAGACCACTTTCTGGCATACTTAGTCATACGAATAATCAAAGCCATAACACATGACCGTAAAATCCACCGTCAGCTTTACCGACCGCCACCATCAATTCGCCACCCGAAAGGCCAGCGAAGACGAGAAGGCGACTGTCAGCAGTGTGGTTGCGGCTGGAATTGAGGCGTTGATGCAGGATGAGGCCGAGCGTGAGGTGGCTCTTCAAGCCATGCAGCACGCCATTCGAGACCGGCTTG
>CAYWNJ010000128.1:0-6452 GCA_964459535.1 uncultured Rhodobacterales bacterium | reverse complement strand
CGCCGGGCGAAAGCCAGACCGCCCCCCGGGCTGGCTTTTGGGCGAAGCTTGGTGCGTCGCTCGGCTGTCACGCCATGGTTGCTGACATAAATCGCGCAGAATTAAGGTCGCGATCGCCATCCCGCGGTCCGGCTTTCGCCCGGTCTGTGCGCTGTGGCAAGTCCGCTCAAGGCCAATTATGTCTCAGGTTCAAACCGAAACGCTATAGAGTAGAGTTTTTGGGTTCTTTCTTACCCCGGCGCGCGCACCAGAGCCTCATACGCCTCTGAGATCTCGCGGCACAGCGCACCAACCTCAAAGTTGTAGTCCCCGATTTGCCCGACGGGCGTTACCTCTGCCGCAGTCCCGGTAAGCCAGCATTGCTCGAACCCTTCCAGCTCATCCGGCATAATAACGCGCTCATGCACCTTAATTTGCCGGTCCTTGAGCATCCCGATAACCGCCTGACGGGTTAAGCCGTTCAGAAAAACATCGGCTTTGGGCGTATGCACCTCGCCATCCTTGGCAAAGAAAATATTAGCGCCGGTGCATTCGGCAACATACCCACGATAGTCCATAAAGAGCGCGTCGGAGCAGCCTTTCGCCTCTGCTGCGTGTTTGGATGTCGTGCAAATCATATAAAGACCCGCAGCCTTGGCATGAACCGGCGCGGTCTCAGGGCTGGGCCGCTTCCACTTGGCGATATCTATCTTCGCGCCTTTGTATTTCGCGTCACCATAGTAATTGCCCCACTCCCATGCGGCAATCGCAAGATGGACAGGATTGCGCGCCGAGGCGACCCCCATATCCTCTCCCGCGCCGCGCCAGGCCACCGCGCGGACATAGGCGTCTGACAGGCCGTTAACCGTCAAAACCTCTTGCTTTGCAGCCTCGATTTCATCCACGGTCCAGGGGATCTGAAAATCCAGCTCTCCGGCCGAAAAATGAAGACGCTCGGAATGCGCGCGGCTGAGGAAGATTCTGCCATTATAGGCCCGCTCCCCTTCAAAGACCGAGCTGGCATAGTGCATCGCGTGGGTCAGGATATGCACATTTGCCTGCCGCCAATCCACAAGCTTGCCATCCAGCCAAATTTTACCATCAAGATCATCATACCCAGCCATATCGCGCCTCCCTTTCCAATAGTTGCGCAATTAGGTCCGCATCGGACATTATATTGCGTCAAATCTGTGATTCGATAGACCTTTTAACTTGGAATGTCAACAAAGCTGACATAAACTGAGCCCGCGGATTTATGGGGCACGCGATGCAGGATGGACGCAGACCAGGCTTGGGCGGGGAAAGCCTGCTTTATCTGACCGATGAACAATTGCGCCAGGGGATCGAGGCGATGTTCTTTGCCTATCGGGGTTTCACGGCTGATCCGGATCGTATTTTGGCTGAGTTTACCTATGGGCGCGCGCATCACCGGGCTGTTCACTTTATCAATCGCGCGCCGGGCACGACGGTGAATAACTTGCTGGGCATCTTGGGCGTGACCAAGCAATCCCTGAACCGTGTCCTGCGGAGCTTGATCGCCGATGGCTTGGTTGAAAGCCGCGTGGGGCAGCGCGACAAGCGCGAGCGGCATCTCTTTCTGACCGATGCGGGGCAAGAGCTTGAGCGAAAGCTATCGGATGCGCAGCGGGCGCGGATGCGCGCGGCGTACAGACATGCGGGTCCCGAGGCGGTTGCGGGCTTTCGCCTTGTGCTTGAGGCAATGATGGACACCGAGATGCAGCGCACCTATACCCGCCTTAAGGAGAGCGGATTATGACGGCGCCGGACCCTCATCTTTTGATCGTAGATGACGATGAGCGCATTCGCACATTGCTCAAGAAATTTCTGATGCGGAACGGGTTTTTGGTAAGTGCCGCGCGCGATTCCGAGCATGCGCGGCGTCTTCTAAGCGGGCTTGAGTTTGATTTGATCGTGCTGGATCTGATGATGCCGGGCGAAGATGGGTTGAGCCTTTGCCGTAGTTTACGCGCCCGGATTGCGACGCCAATCTTACTGCTGACCGCCAAGGCCGAGACGGGCCACAGGATTGAGGGGTTGGAGGCAGGCGCAGATGATTACCTGCCTAAGCCCTTTGAGCCAAAGGAGCTTTTGCTGCGGATAAACGCTATCCTAAGACGGATGCCCGAGGCGCCAAGCCCGATGAGTATCCCCAAAATCCTGCATCTGGGCGATTGCCGCTATGATATGGATCGCGGTGAAATGTGGCGCGGCGCGGATTTGGTCCGCCTTACCGCGACCGAGGTGCAATTGATGAAGATTTTCTCCGTCCGCCCTGGCGAGCCCATCAGCCGTTCTAAATTGGTCGAGGATCTGGGCCGGGATCGCGGACAGGCGCAAGAGCGCGCAGTTGATGTTCAGATCACGCGGCTGCGCCGAAAGATCGAGGATAACCCGCGCCAACCACGCTATCTGCAAACGGTGCGGGGCGCTGGCTATATGCTAGAGCCGGATTGAGGGCGTGCTATAGCACGCGGCTTAAAATCGAGTTGCTGTGCTAGAGCGCCCGACCTTAAACCTGAGACACCCAGCAGAAATTCGGATAGCGCCGTTCCGAGGGGTGGCGCAATCGCGCCGCCCCGTGGGGGCGGAACGGCGCGGCGCAACAGTGCCTGTTGCGCGGGAGTCAAGTTCGAGGCGATGTACCTCAGGTTTAAGGTCGGGCGCTTTAAGAAGATTCCGGTTGATTTTCATGGGATGCGCCATACCTTCCGCAAAGCTAGAGGGTGTTTTGTTAAGTTGCATTCAAATTCGCTTCCTCTCGGCTTTGCCTCGAACGCGAATTTGAATACGTCATTTTCTTGATTGAACAAAACAGTCTGTAAACGAGGCGCAAGCCTCAGATTTTGCGCGGTTCGGGGGGCGATATGGAACAGGCCGTTGCGCTTGCAACACAAAATTTGCTGTCTCCGATCATTCTGTGCTTTGCGCTTGGGTTTTTTGCCGCATTGATGCGCTCAGATTTGTCTATCCCCGAAGCCGTCGCACGGGGCATGTCGATCTACTTGCTCTTTGCCATTGGGTTTAAAGGCGGCGCGGCAGTCGCAAAGCATGGGCTGGATGCGACCCTGGCGCTGGCGTTGATCGCGGGGGTTCTCTTATCTGCCCTGCTGCCACTGATCGCCTTTGCCCTGCTGCGGGTGATGACGCGGCTGAGTGTGCTGGATGCCGCCGCTGTCGCCGCGCATTACGGGTCGATTTCGATTGTGACATTTGTCGCGGGCACATCCGTTCTGGAAAGCGCAGGGCTGACCTATGAGGGGTATATGGTCGCTGTCGCCGCAGCGATGGAGGCGCCGGCCATCCTCTCCGCGCTGTGGTTGATTTCGCGCAGCGGCTCGGGCAAGCGCGAGATGGCGCCGGATTTATGGCGTGAGGTCTTGCTGAATGGCTCAATCGTGCTGCTGGTCGGCAGTTTCGCGATTGGCGCGATTACGGGCTCAGACGGGCTGAGCAAAATTGACAGCTTCATTGTCGCGCCGTTCCAAGGTGTGCTTTGTCTCTTTCTTTTGGATATGGGATTGGTCGCCGGGCGCGGATTGCGCGATGGGAGCAAGATCAGCGGCGGGACGCTCGCGTTTGGGATCGTTATGCCGCTCGTGGGTAGTGTCATTGGGCTGGGGGTGGGGCTGCTGCTGGGGCTGAGCACCGGGGGTGTGGCTTTGATGATGGTGCTTTCGGCCTCTGCCTCATATATTGCGGTGCCTGCGGCGATGCGTGTGGCGCTGCCCGAGGCGAACCCGTCGATCTACCTAACCCTGTCGCTTGGCGTGACCTTTCCGTTCAATCTTACACTTGGCTTGCCGCTTTATGTTGTGATCGCGAGCGCGGCCGTAGCCGGAGGCTAGATAATGCAAACCCATGCCGCTAAGCGCGTTGAAATTACGATCGAGGCTGTCATGCAAAAGCGCTTGACCCGCGCGCTCGAAGAGGCCGACGTGACCGGCTACACCATCTTGCCCGTGCGCGGCGGATCGGGCCGCTCGGGCGCTTGGAGCCGGGAAGGCCAAGTCAGCCGCGCCGCTGGTATGGTCCAAGTGGTGTGCATCATCCGGCCCGAGCGGCTCGACCGGCTATTGAACGCCGCGTTTGCGGTGGTTGAGCCACATATCGGCATTGTTTGTGTGTCGGATTGCGAGGTTTTGCGGGCGGAACGGTTTTGAGATGGGCGCATTAGAGCTTGTTTTGTTAAATTGGATTCAAATTCGCTGCCTCTCGGCTTTGCCTCGAACGCGAATTTGAATACGTCATTTCTCTGATTGAACAAAACGAGCTGTAATCTGACCGACCCGCCTTGACTTTATGCGCCGTGGCAAGTGTATCTGCGCCGAGTATTCATTGCCGTAAAGAGAGGCGTCATGCACCCCTATCGAACCCATTCCTGCGCTGATTTGAACAGTACAAATGTCGGTCAAACGGTGCGCTTGGCGGGCTGGGTTCATCGCGTGCGCGATCATGGCGGTGTGCTGTTCATTGATCTTCGGGATCACTACGGGATCACGCAGGTGTTGTGCGACCCGGATAGTCCGGCCTTCAGCGACGTCGAAAAACTGCGCTCTGAATGGTGCATCAGGATCGATGGCGAGGTAAAGGCGCGCGACGAAAGTCTGGTCAACAGCAAAATCCCAACTGGCGGGATTGAGGTCTTTATCCGCGATCTAGAGGTGCTTGGCCACGCGGCAGAGCTGCCTTTGGTGGTCTTTGGCGATCAAGAATATCCTGAAGAAACACGGCTGCGCTATCGCTATCTCGATTTGCGCCGCGAGAAAATGCAGGCGAATATGGTCCTGCGCTCTGATATTGTCGCGTCAATCCGGCGCCGCATGTGGGATCGCGGTTTTCGGGAGTATCAAACGCCGATCATCACCGCCTCTAGCCCGGAGGGCGCACGGGATTTTCTGGTGCCCTCGCGGCTGCATCCGGGTAAATTCTATGCGCTGCCGCAAGCACCGCAGCAGTTTAAGCAACTGCTTATGGTGTCAGGCTTTGATAAGTATTTTCAGATTGCACCTTGCTTTCGAGATGAAGATCCGCGCGCGGATCGCTCTCCGACCGATTTCTATCAATTGGATATGGAGATGTCTTTCGTCACCCAGCAAGACGTTTTTGATACGATTAGCCCGGTCATCGCCGGTGTTTTTGAGGAATTCGCGGGGGCTAAGGCAGTGGATGCGCCCGCGCACTGGCCGCAGATAAGCTATCGTGATGCGGCGCTTTGGTATGGCACCGACAAGCCCGATTTGCGCAATCCTATTAAGATGCAAGTGGTCTCCGACCACTTCCGCGATTCAGGCTTTGCGATTTTCGCAAAGCTATTGACGCAAGCGGGCACCGAAATTCGCGCGATCCCTGCCCCGACGGGCGGTTCGCGCAAGTTTTGTGATCGCATGAACGCCTTTGCACAGAAAGAAGGGTTGCCCGGTATGGGCTATATTTTCTGGCGCGAGGGCGCAGAGGGTATGGAGGCGGCAGGTCCGCTGGCAAAGAACATTGGGCCAGAGCGTACCGAGGCGATCCGGCAGCAGCTTGGCTTGGGTGTTGGAGACGCGGCCTTTTTCCTGGGCGGGAAGCCCAAAGCGTTCCAAGCCGTCGCCAGTAAGGCACGGATTGCGATTGGAGACGAGCTTGGCCTGACCGACACGGACCGCTTTGCCTTTGCTTGGATCGTGGATTTCCCGATTTATGAGCAAGATGAGGAGACGGGCGCGCTGGACTTTGAGCATAACCCATTCTCGATGCCGCAAGGCGGTTTGGATGCCTTATTGGGGGATCCGCTTGAGGTTACGGGGTTCCAATATGATTTGGCGTGTAATGGGTATGAGCTTGTCTCGGGCGCGATCCGGAACCATCGCCCTGAGATTATGTTCAAAGCCTTTGAAATTGCGGGATATGGCGAGGATGAGGTTCGTCAGCGCTTTGGCGGGATGCTCAACGCGCTGCAATTTGGTGCGCCGCCGCATGGCGGGTGTGCTGCCGGGATAGACCGGATCGTGATGCTTTTGGCGGAGGAGCAGAATATTCGCGAGGTTATCCTCTTTCCGATGAACCAACGCGCCGAAGATCTTATGATGGGCGCGCCGAGCGCGCCAACGACGGACCAACTCTTGGAGCTTAATCTTCGGGTCTTGCCTCAAGCCTAGGTTTTCGCGAATCTTCCTTGCGCGCGCGCTTTTGCGACCAGAAAAATGGCCTGCTCAGAGGCGCTGGAAATGCTCAGCTCTGAGGTGTCGACTGTGACGGCGTCTTCAGCGGGGCGCAAGGGCGCGTCGACGCGGTTCATGTCTCGTGCATCCCGGCTTTGGACATCGGCAAGCACCTCTGCATACTCGGCGGCAATACTCCGGCCCAGCAATTCTTCATACCGTCTGCGCGCGCGCACCTCTGGGCTTGCTGTGACAAAAAGTTTTACCTCGGCCTCCGGGCAGATCACCGTTCCGATATCCCGGCCATCAAGG
>CAYWNJ010000127.1:0-6529 GCA_964459535.1 uncultured Rhodobacterales bacterium | reverse complement strand
ATGTATTCCGAGATCATCTTGCTCGATTTGAAAATGCACTAAGTATCAGGTCGTGCCGGAGCCACGCATTGATCCCAAATCGGGAGGCAATGACGGCTATCGTCAGCCCTTCAAGTGCCCACGTCTCAATAACGTTCTGACGAAACTTCAATGGATAGGTCATTCGAAAACATATAATCAATTTATTGCGGATAATCTATATTCGCAAAAAGCCTGACTGTTACGGAAGTTTTACAAAACTCTTCTGTCTTATTGGCGAAATTATGTTAAGATATGTATAGTTGTCTATTATTTGAAAAAGTTGTCGAGATGAAAGACGCTTTCGATGAAAACGCGGCCCGAAAATCCTGGATGAGCCTTCTTGCGCGCGCGCCCGAAGGCCGGGTTGCTGCGCTACTTGATGCGGCGATGTCGCGCCCAAAGTTCAACTGGCTCCGCGCGCCAGAGATCGGCAGCACGATGGTGCGCGCCCGTGCAGGTGGCACCGGCGCGCCGTTTAATCTCGGCGAGATGACCGTTACCCGATGCGCCTTGTCTCTGGAGACGGGCGAGGTCGGTCACGCCTATATCCAAGGTCGTCGCAAAGAGGACGCGCAGGCCGCGGCTCTGGTTGATGCGCTCATGCAGAGCGCTCATGCGGGAACGATACGCACCGCCGTGCTTGCCCCACTGGAAGCCGAGCAAGCGGCCAGCAAAGCGGCGCGCGCGGCCAAAGCGGCAGCGACCAAGGTTGATTTCTTTACGATGACACGGGGAGAGGATTGATGCAGGTTGACGCGCTTTCTGGCGGTTTTACCAACCCTCCGATTCAGTCGGCACATGCGTTTCGGCATGTGATGGGGGCGATGGCCCGCCCTGGAACGATCCTTGATATTGAGAGCGCCGCGCCGCCCGCCCCGCTTTCCAATGCGGCGGGTAGCGTTTTGCTGACCCTCTGCGACACGGACACGCCGGTCTATTTGGCGGGGGCGGTTGATTGTGAGGCCGTGCGGGCGTGGCTTGCCTTTCATACCGGCGCGCCCCTTGCCGGTGCGCCCGATTGCATGTTCGCGGTAGGCAGTTGGGAGGCGCTCGTACCGCTGTCGTCTTACCCCATCGGCACACCAGATTATCCGGATCGCTCTGCGACACTAATTGTCGAGTGTACAGAGCTCGCGCAATCTGGCGCAACGCTGACCGGCCCTGGGATCAAAACCCACGCGATGCTGAACGTTCCGGACCCGCAAGCGTTGCAGGAGAACAACGCCCTCTTTCCCCTGGGTCTTGATTTCATATTCACCGCCGGAAGCGCGCTCGCGGCGCTGCCGCGCTCTACGCAAGTTTCTGTGCTAGGCCGCAGAGTGGAGGCCCTCTGATGTATGTCGCCGTAAAAGGGGGTGAGCGTGCCATTGAAAATGCGCATGCTTGGCTTGCCGAAGAGCGCCGGGGCGATACCTCGGTCGCCGAGCTGAGCGTTGCGCAAATCCGCGAGCAGCTGAAACTCGCGGTGGATCGCGTGATGGCGGAAGGCTCGCTTTACGATCCCGACCTTGCCGCGCTTGCGATCAAGCAATCGCGCGGGGACTTGATCGAAGCTATCTTTCTCATCCGCGCCTACCGCACGACGCTCCCCCGTTTCGGCGCGTCGGAGCCTGTGAACACGGGGGCGATGGCCTGCGATCGGCGCATCTCGGCAACGTTTAAGGACCTGCCCGGCGGGCAGGTTCTAGGGCCGACCTTTGACTACACGCATCGCTTGCTAGACTTCAAACTCGCAGCAGAGGGCGAGGTGCCAGAGGCGGCAACGCGCCCCGCACATCCTGGCGATGTACCCCATGTGACCGAGTTTTTGAACCGGGAGGGCCTGATTGAGGAGGCCCCGCCGACAGACACGCCCCCACCGGACTTGACCCGCGAGCCGCTTGAGATGCCCGCCAGCCGGGCGCTGCGGCTTCAGGCGCTGACCCGCTCTGACGAAGGCTTTACGTTGGGGCTCGCGTATTCCACACAGCGCGGTTACGCACGCAATCATGCCTTTGTTGGCGAGCTGCGCATTGGGGCGGTTCCGGTTGAGATGGATATCCCAGAGCTCGGCTTTGCAATTGAGATTGGCGAGGTCACGCTGACCGAATGCGAGACCGTCAACCAGTTCAAAGGATCCAAGACCGAGCCGCCGCAATTTACCCGCGGTTACGGCCTGGTCTTTGGTCAGAGCGAGCGGAAGGCGATCTCCATGGCGCTGGTGGATCGCGCCTTGCGCTGGGAGGAGCTTGGCGAAGATTTCGAGGGCGCGCCTGCGCAAGATACTGAGTTCGTGCTCTACCACGCGGATAACATTCAAGCGACCGGGTTTCTTGAGCACATCAAACTGCCCCACTACGTGGATTTTCAATCTGAGCTAGAATTGATACGCAAGCTTCGGCGCGAAGCGCGCGCGGATCAGGTAGAGGACGACGTAGGATGACAACTTTCGCAAAAAAAGGCCTTTCAGTAACGTTAGAATTCGAGACCGATGATATCGGCAACGCTCTTGCTTTTGCGCCCCTAAAAAAGTTCCCGTTACTAAAGCACAGCGAACTTGCCGAATATAGCCGAGGCGAATTTTGTCGTTTCTCCGCCGTTAATGCGCCCGAAACCCCTGGTGTCTTTGCGATACTGATAGACGGTGCGGCGATCCACGTTGGACGTACAATAAAATCCCTTCGCGGCGAGCTGAATAACTTTGGTCGGTTAAGCGCTTCGGCCTTTAAACTAAGGGGACAGGCCACACATTGCCGTTGCAATTCAAAACTATTGGCGGCGTTGAGAAACCGCTCCAAAATTGAGGTGCTGGTATGGCCAGCCCAAAAAGAAAACGTGGACGGCCTGAAGCATCAAATCAAATCAGAGCTACAAGGCGCGCGAAGATGAACGACTATAACTTCGCCTATCTCGACGAGCAAACGAAACGCATGATCCGCCGCGCGATCCTGAAGGGGTTGGCTGTTCCGGGCTATCAGGTGCCCTTTGCTTCGCGCGAGATGCCGATGCCTTATGGCTGGGGGACGGGCGGAGTGCAGGTCTCGGCGGCGGTGCTGATCCCTGAAGATACGTTTAAGGTCATTGATCAAGGCGCGGATGACACAACCAACGCGGTGTCGATCCGCAGCTTCTTTGAGCGCACCGCAGGGGTCGAGACCACGACGGCCACGACCGAGGCGACGGTTATTCAAACCCGCCACCGGATCCCCGAAGAGCCGTTGAGCGAAGATCAGATCCTTGTCTATCAGGTGCCAATTCCCGAGCCGCTGCGCTTTCTAGAGCCGCGCGAGAGCGAGACCCGGAAGATGCACGCGCTTGAGGAATACGGGCTGATGCATGTGAAGCTCTATGAGGATATCAGTCGCCACGGTCATATCGCCACCTCTTACGCCTATCCGGTTAAGGTTGAGGGGCGCTATGTGATGGACCCGTCGCCGATCCCGAAATTTGACAATCCCAAACTGGACGAGATGCCGGCGATCCAGCTTTTCGGCGCCGGGCGCGAGCAGCGGATCTATGCCCTGCCACCCTATACCCAGGTTGTCAGCCTGGATTTCGAAGATCACCCCTTTGAGCCGAGCAAAGCGGATCATCCCTGCGCCCTTTGCGGCGCGACGGACAGTTACCTGGATGAGGTGATTATGGATGATGCGGGCGGGCGGATGTTTGTCTGCTCCGACACCGATTTTTGCGAAAGCCGCCGCGCGACAGGGTTTGTGGGGGCGATGGCCGGAGCCGTCGATACGGCGGCGGGCACGCAAACGACGCAGCGCAAGCTGGAGGTCGCGCCATGACACCGCTTTTATCTGTCCAGGGCATCACAAAGCGCTATGGCGCGCATATCGGCTGCGCGGACGTGTCCTTTGACCTCTTCCCCGGCGAAGTGATGGGCATTGTCGGCGAAAGCGGGTCCGGCAAGTCCACCCTGCTTAACTGCATGGCGGGGCATCTCAGCCCGGACGCAGGCGCGGTGATCTTCGATACGCGCGCGGAGGGGCCCAAGGACACAATCACCATGTCCGAGCCAGAACGCCGGATGCTTGGCCGCACCGATTGGGCCTTTGTGCACCAAAACGCCCGCGACGGGTTGCGCATGGGGGTTTCTGCAGGCGGCAATGTTGGCGAGCGGTTGATGGCGGTTGGGGCACGCCATTATGGCGATATTCGCGGCAAGGCCACAGATTGGCTCGCGCGGGTCGAGATTGATGCCAGCCGCATTGATGACCGCCCGACCACCTTTTCGGGCGGTATGCAGCAACGCCTGCAGATCGCACGCAACCTGGTCACCGGCCCGCGCCTTGTCTTTATGGACGAGCCGACGGGTGGCCTCGATGTCTCGGTCCAAGCGCGCCTGCTGGATTTGCTGCGGGGATTGGTGCGCGATATGGGGCTGAGCGCGATTATTGTGACCCATGATCTTGCAGTGGTGCGGCTGCTGGCTGACCGTTTGATGGTGATGAAGTCTGGCCGCGTGGTTGAGGCGGGCTTGACCGATCAGGTTCTGGATGACCCCCAGCACGCGTATAGCCAACTTCTGGTCAGTTCCGTTTTGCAGGTGTGAGCCATGATTGAACTCAAGAACGTGTCCAAAACCTTTACCCTGCATAACCAGGGCAGCGCCGTGATCGAAGTCATTCGCAATGCGTCCTTTGCCGTGCAGCCGGGGGAGTGCATCGCACTGACCGGGGCCTCTGGCGCGGGCAAATCAACACTCATGCGGATGATCTACGGCAATTATCTGACCCAATCGGGTGAAATCCGTATTGGCGCGGTGGATCTTGTGAAGGCCCTACCGCGGGAGGTCATCGCCCTGCGCCGCGACACGCTGGGCTATGTCAGCCAATTTCTGCGTGTCGTGCCACGGGTGCCAACCTTAGAGGTTGTGGCCGAGCCGCTGCGGGCCGTGGGCCAATCGGCGACCGAGGCCGAAGGCCGCGCAAGGGCGCTGCTCGCGCAGCTCAACATTCCGCAGCGGCTTTGGTCCTTGTCCCCGACAACTTTTTCGGGGGGCGAGCAGCAGCGGGTGAACATCGCGCGGGGCTTTGCGTACACCTACCCGGCTTTGTTGCTTGACGAGCCTACCGCCTCGCTCGATGCCGGCAATCGCGAGGTGGTGCTGTCGCTGATCGAAGAGGCCAAAGCGCGCGGGGCGGCGATCATCGGGATTTTCCATGATGAGGCCGCACGCGCCCGTCTGTGCGACCGCGAGGTTGATGTCAGCCAATTCGCGCAGGCAAAGGCAGCATGAACCGCGACGCGCCGCAACGGGGCCGCATGATTGCGGTGGTTGGTCCCTCGGGTGTGGGTAAGGATAGCGTGATGGCGGGCATAAAGGCGGCCCTGCCGGATATACATCTTGTGCAGCGGGTGGTGACCCGCGCGCCGGGTCTTGGCGGCGAGGATTATCGGCCTGCCACCGTTGCAGAGTTCGAGGCGATGGTCGCCGAAGCGGCCTTTGCGGTGCATTGGGGGGCGCATGGGCTCTATTACGGGATACCAGGTGATACTCTGAACGTTGTGGCCGCAGGAACAGATTGCCTTGCCAATTTCTCACGCAGCGCGCTGACAAAAGGCGCCGAGGTGTTCGAGCGCTTCACCGTGCTCAACATCACGGCGCGCCCCGAGACGTTGGCGCAGCGTCTCGCCAACCGTGGGCGCGAAACGCCCGAGGACATCCAAAGGCGGCTCGCGCAGATCGACAAGCCTCTACCGGAGGGCCTGGATGTGATCCATCTGAGCAATGACGGCGCGCTTGCTCAGACAATTGCGCGGGCCGTTCAGCAGCTAAAGTGCCAAAGCATGCCATCATGAAATTCCGCGTGATATCATCGCCTTGTCATAAAGCTCTGACACAGGTGGTGCAGGTACGGTCTGATGCGGCGCCGCGTATGTCCCGGTGGGCGGCAGCACACAAATTGCAAAGCGAGCGTTTAATATGAACTCCCCCTTTAACCCGTCGCCGACCTCTGATCACAGTAACGGCCCCGAAGAGCAAAGCCTGTGCCTTGCAAACGCGGCGCTCGTATTGCCCGACCGGGTCATGACCGGCGCGCTCGCCATCGAAAATGGAACAATCGCCGACATCACCGAAGGTGATCAGGTGCCATCGGGCGCCGTGGATTGTGCCGGGGATCTGGTCCTGCCGGGCCTTGTCGAGCTGCACACCGACAATGTCGAGCGCCATATCGAGCCGCGCCCGGGCGTGGATTGGCCGCACTTGCCTGCTCTGATCGCCCATGATGCCGAGCTGGCCTCGACCGGGATCACCACCGTCTTTGACGCGATGCGCGTCGGCTCTATTCACAGCGGCAAAGGGCGGTATATCGACTATGCGCGCAAGCTTGCAGATGAGCTTTTGGATGCCCGTGCGACCGGCCTTTTCAAGATCAGCCACTTTCTACACCTGCGGGCCGAGATTTGTTCTGAGACCCTGCTGGATGAGCTCGCGACTTTTGGCCCCGATGACCGGGTTGGGATTGTCAGCCTGATGGATCACACGCCCGGCCAGCGACAATTCCGCGAGCTGACC
>CAYWNJ010000126.1:0-6579 GCA_964459535.1 uncultured Rhodobacterales bacterium | reverse complement strand
ATCCAACACCTCGCGCAACAGGCGCAGACGGTTTTCAAAGCTGCCACCATACTCGTCGGTACGTTTGTTGTAGTTGGGGTTCAGGAAATGCCAGACCAGCGCCGCATCATGCGCGGCGTAGACATATACGATGTCGTAGCCTGCCTGTTTGGCTCTCTGCACAGCCCGCCGATGGCTGTCGCGAAAGGCGCGAATGTCGTCCTTATCCATCGCCTTCGATTGGATCGGGTTTTGCGGCTTGAGAATGCGTTGCGAGGAGGGCCCCAGAACCGGCGTTCCAGTGTCCATGTTCCGCGCGCGAATTCCAGTATGCGCAAGCTCACATGCGGTAATGGCCCCGTGCTGCTTCACCCGGTCGATCATCAGCGCATGGGACTTGATGTCGGTGTCATCCCAGAACTTCTCCATCGGCAGGTTCGAGATGTCCGAGGACGGATCAATCTCGGCCACTTGCATCGACACGGTACCCCAACCGCCTTCAGCCTTCATTTCCCTCATACCGATTGAGCCGTTGGGCATCAGAGGGCTGTGGCCCGTGGCGTGAGGGACCGAATAGAACCTATTTGGTGCAGTGACAGGGCCGATCTTCACCGGCTCAAACAGAATATCGTAGCGGGGGTCGCGGGCGGAGCTGCGGTCCATGTCGTTAACCTTTTTTGATTGTGCCGTCAGCGATCCAAGCGTCAAAGATCGCCAGCGCGGCGTCCGCAAAGGCTTGGTCGTTGATATGACAATCGAGATCCGTGAATTGGATCGGGGCGGTCATCTGCGCGCGCATCTCGTCACAAAAGGCGGCAAAGGCCTCGGGATCATGGGCCGGTTCGCCCGGGCGGTCCCACTCCTCAATCCCCTGATTTGTCAGGATCACATGGGCGGGCGTGTCCGACGCCTTGAGCCGTGTGGCCACTTCACGGGCTGTTTCACGCCGCTCTTCGGCGTTCAAGCCAGAGGATTTGATCAGGCGATTGTGGGCATGGAATGGACGGTCCTGGTAGCGTTCTGGGATTTCTTGCCACCCTGCAAAGTCGATCAGATCCAGACAACCGGGCGCTACGATTTGCGGAATACCCGCCGCACCCGCATTCAGCATCCTGTCAGACCCGCCGTTGATGACGGAACCAGCCAGCAGATTGCCAAGCTCCGGCAGCGCGAAATCCATCACGCAGGCAAAACCGCCTTTGCGGGCGATGCTTTCATACGCCATCCCGCCCATGCCGGTGGCATGGAAAATGGCAACTTCAAACCCGCGCGCCTCGATCGCAGGCTTCAAGAGCTTCATGTAGGACAGACAGGACGACCCAAGCGAAGTCATACCAACAACGGGACGATCCGTGCTGGGTGGCTCGACCGCGCGAGCGGCCCCAAGGACGGCCCCTGCCGCTTGGCTAAGCGAGGATTTACAAATCGAGTTCAGCCCATAAAGCCCCCCGGCCCATAGGATCATCTGAATGTCGGCGGACAGACGCTGCGGTTCGATCAGCGGCGAGAACGACACGGTCGAGACCACGTACTTCGGAAAGCCAAGCGGCAGCGCCTGACATATATCCAGCGCCACATCGGTGCCCATCGTCCCGCCCAGGATCACGACACCGTCGATCTTGCCTTCGGCTTGCAACCGAGCAGCCAGGGCACTTGCCCCTTTTGCCATGATTTGCATGGCGTGGTTTTCATCGCCGCTGTCAATGGCATCCTGAATAGTGTGCCCGCCTTCGGCTGTGACGTCGTGTTTGGAATAATCAGTCGGCTTTTCCGGATCACCCAAGACCGAGATATCCATGCTTAGCGCCGCGCCGCCGATGGCTTCGATCCGGCTAACCATATATTCCAACTCGTCGTTCTTGGTGTCGTAGGTGCCGACCACTAGGATTGTCTTGTCACTCATGTGTTGTCCTCCCGTTTGGCGGATTTAGCCGCGCATAATGTCGCCTTTAGGATCGTAGAACGGCCCAAGCTGTGCGGTTATCGGGTACATCTTGCCCGCGATCTGCACTTCAAAGCCGCCCTCGTCGATCCAGGCCTTGGGCGCGCCGCCCTCTTTCTCAATCGTGGCGAGGCCGACCATCTGTTCCAGCCGGAAGCCCCAATCGCCCGATGTCACGTGACCCACGATCTCGCCATCTTTCCAAATCGGTTCATTGTGGATCAGGTAAGGCCCATTGTCTGCCGTGACGCCGGGCACGATGATCGAAACCATCCGGTGTTTATAGGCAGGCCCCTCATCGGCCTTCTGCTTGACCAGCCGTGCCTTGCCCAAAAAGTCGTCCGGCTTGTCGAGCTTCACAGCAAAGCCGAGGCCCGTTTCGTACGGCGTATCCTCTTCGGCGATGTCATGGCCGAAATGGCGGAACCCTTTTTCCAAGCGGCACGCGTTCATCGCAAACATGCCCATGTGGCGCAGACCACATGGAGCGCCAGCCTCGATCAGTGCCTCGTAGACCCCTTCGGTGAACTCAGTGGGGAACATCATCTCAAACCCCAACTCACCGAGGAACGACCGACGGATCACCCAGCCGCGCGCATGCGCCACATCCATCAGGCGCGCGCCCCCAAACGGGAACGCCTTATTTGAGACATCGTCCGTGGTGAGCGATTGCAGGATTTCGCGCGACTTCGGCCCGTGGATCGTCAACAGACAATAGGCCGAGGTCGCGTCAAACACTTCAAAGTTCCAGGACGAATCCGCATGGTGCTTTAGCCAGTATTGGTCTCGCATCTGGCTCGGGTGTCCTGTCACGACCATAAAACAATCAGCCGCCGTGCGCGTGACTGTTACGTCTGCCTCGATCCCGCCTTGGTCGTTGAGAAATTGAGTATAGACCGAGGTCCCAACAGCAACATCCATCTGCGCCCCGCACACATGGTTCAATGCCCGCACCGCATCAGGCCCCTGGACCTGGATTTTGGCGTACATCGACTGATCCAAAATGACAGCGGCATCCCTTGCCGCCAAACATTCCTCCCGTACGCATTCCGACCACGGCTTCCACCGCAGTGACGGCGCATCTTGCCAAACGGGGTTTTCTGCGTCGAAATACATGGGCACTTCCCACCCAATGCGTTCAGCCATCACAGCACCAGCATCCTTGAACGCCCTGTGCAACGGGACACGACGCACGCCGCGGGCGGAATGCACTTGTCTCCCCGCCCATGCGATGCCGTAGTGAAAACCGACGCTTTCCCCGGCGCGTTCCTGATTGTAGCGGGTGTTTGCCTGAAACGGATGAGCGCGCGCTGCCAGCAATGGCCCCATGGACCGCGAGGGCGCGCCCTCTATCATCCATTCGGCCATCGTCAGGCCCGTGCCGCCCGAATTCAGGATTCCGTTTGAGTTCATGCCTGTGGCCAGAAACACACCCTCAACCTCGGGCGCGGGGCCCATATAGGGACGACCGTCTGGCGTGAAGCTTTCTGGTCCGCAGAAGAAGGTCTGAATGCCCATCGTCTCAAGCGATGGCATACGCGCGAACATGCGCATCAAATCCGCTTCGACATGCTCCATATCAAAGGGCAGCTCGTCGAACTCGAAGTCTTCCGGGATGCCATCCTGACCCCAGGCGCGACCCTTGGCCTCGAACCCACCGATAAGGATCTTTCCTGCGTCTTCCTTCCAGTAGTTCCGTTCCTCAATGATGTTGAGGATCGGCTGGTCCGAGGGCAGCCCCTCAACCGGTTCGGTAACGATATAGAAATGCTCCGCCGCGTGCAGCGGCACCGTAATCCCATGCGCTTTACCAAAGAGGTGGGACCACATGCCACCGGCCAACAATACCTGACCCGTGGCAATCGTGCCTTTGTCTGTGACGACACCCACGACTTTACCATTCCGAATTTCCAGGTTCTCAACCTTGGTTTCTTCAAAGACCTGCGCGCCTTTCTGGCGGGCGCCCTTAGACAGGGAGACGGTCACGTCCAATGGATTCACCTGACCATTGGACGGCACAAACAGCCCCGATTTCACGTCATCGATGACCAGCGCAGGCCAGTACCCTTTGACCTCTTCGGGCGATAGTAACTGGCTTGGAATACCCATGCGGGCCGCGTGGTCATGCTGGCGCAACAGCTGTTCGTGTCGCACATCAGACAGCGAGATGTTAATCGTGCCGTTCTGCTTGTACCCTGTGCCTTGGCCGGTCTCTTCCTCCAGGTTGCGAAACAGGCGCGCGGTGTATTTTCCAAGCTCTGTCTGCGAGTTGCTGTCGCGCAGCTGGCCCACGATGCCCGCCGCGTGCCAAGTGGTACCGCTCGCGATCTTGCGGCGTTCAATCAATACGGCCGGAACGCCACGATGCGCCAGATGATAGAGCGTTGACATGCCGATGATGCCGCCGCCGATGATGACAGCCGGTGCCTGTGAGGGGAGTTGTTTGCTCAAGGTCTTGGTCTCCTTCAGGCCGCCGCGAGCCCGGCGTCCAGCGCCGAGAGAATGTCGTTTACGTCTTGTTCGGTCACAACAAGCGGCGGCGACAGGATGAGGTTTGGCCCCGATACCCGCACCATGACACCATGGGCGTGGATCACATCGAACACCGTTTTGATGCGGGCCGCGTCTAGCGGCTTTTTGGTGGCGCGGTCGCCCACTAGCTCAAGCGCACTCATCAAGCCCTCACCCCCGCGCACGTCGCCGACAAGCTCATGTTTGGCTTTCAACGCCTCAAGACCCGCCATCATCTGGGTGCCTCGTACCGCGGCATTCTCGGCGACGTTCAGACGGATCGTCTCATTCAGGCAGGCAATGGCAGCGGCGGCCCCAACCGGATGACCGGAATAGGTATAGCCACTGCCAATGGCAGCGGCGCCTGTTCCGTCCGTCTCGAAGGTCTCAGTCAAATGATCGCCGATCATCACAGCACCAAAGGGGAAGTAGCCGTTGGTGATCGCCTTGGCCGTGACGGCGAAATCCGGCTTCACACCCCAGTGGCGTGATCCAGACCAGGACCCGGTGCGCCCATAGGCCGTGATCACCTCATCCGCGATCAGCAGGATGCCGTTGCGGTCACAAATCTCACGTACGCCCGGCATGAATGACTTGTGCGGCGGAATGACCCCGCCCGCACCCAGAACGGGCTCCATAATGAAGGCCGCAATGGTCTCAGCCCCCTGAAACGCGATTTCATCCTCAAGAGTGGCCAAGCAAAGCTGTGCCAAACGCTCCGGGTGGGTCTCATTGAAGGGATTGCGGTAGGTATAGGGGGACGGGATGTGGAAACACCCAGGTAACAGGGGTTCGTACTGCTTGCGGAAGTTCGCATTGCCGTTGACCGACGCGCCACCGGTATGGGTCCCGTGATACCCTTTCTTAAGGCTCAAGTACTTCGTGCGTCCACCTTCTCCACGGATCTTGTGAAACTGTCGGGCCAGCCGCAGGGCGATTTCGATCCCGTCGGATCCGCCCGAGGTAAAGAACGCACGGCTCAACCCATCGGGCCCAAAGAAGTCGCGCAGCATATAGCTCAGCTCAATCACCGCATCGTTTGAGGTGCCCCGAAACGTCGAATAATAGGGCAGTTGATCAAGCTGGGCCGCAATCGCCTCTTTCACCGGCGCACAGGAATAACCAAGGTTCACGTTCCAAAGCCCGCCAACCGCATCAATGGTCTCGTTGCCATCCACATCAACGATCCGAACGCCTTGGCCGCCTGTAATAATCTTCGGAGGATTAGCGATGCTCTCACCGGGGTGCGCCATCGGATGCCACATGTGGCGCGCGTTGTTTTCCTTCAGGAAGTTCCCGTCTTTCATAATGCGATCCTCTCGTGCAACCCCAACAGGCGCTCGGCCTCTGCATAGCTGCCGGCAGGGTTCATGACGTCAAAGTGTACGGTTTGCATGCCCGCGCCCTGGGCGCCCGCAATGTTGCGATGTTGATCGTCCACAAAGACGCAGTCCTGCGCCAAAACACCCAGCTCATCGATCAGCGCCTCATAGGCCGCAGCGGCGGGTTTGAGCACCTTGGTGTAGGTAGCGTCATGGATCAGATCGATGTGCGGCAGAAAACTGAGGCGCGAGCGAAATGCAGAGCCATAGAACAGATCAAGTTCATTGCTCAGGATCGCGACGGTGTGCCCGGATGCCTTCACGCGGGCCAAGGTCGTCAAAAACTCGGGGCGTATGACCTCGTCCGGTTGATCGCCGCGTGTCGCAATCAAAAGGTTAGAAATGTTGGTCCATGTTGCGCCGATCAGCGCGCCTGTCTCTTTCGCGCGTGTCAACCAATAGTCCCGTTCCGAGATTTCATCGGCCTGCATCGAAACCCAGAGCGGATCCGTCTCGGGCGCAAAAGGCCCCCGCCATGTCAATTGGCCGGGCTCCAACCCCAATGCACGTTCGGACTGCGCGTGGGTCTCAAACAGCGTTTTTGAAATCACGCCGCCAAAGTCAAGAACCAGGGTCGTGGGCCTCTCGCTCATGGGCACACCGCCCCTTTCGTGTCCCACGTATTGGCATCTGCGCCGCATACGATTCGCAAATTGCGAAATTGGCTTGCATAAATATGTGGCATCTGCCCGCCCAGCCTGCCCGCGATGCTCGGCGCCAGATCAGAGCGTGATCCGATGGAAAAGCCATTCTTTTCAGTGCAAT
>CAYWNJ010000125.1:0-6635 GCA_964459535.1 uncultured Rhodobacterales bacterium | reverse complement strand
CTTGGTTTTTCCCAGCCGCGTGCGGTACGCACGATGCGGCTGGAATGGGCCTGTGCCGCGATGTCAGACGTGGCCCAAATATGATCCAACCGGCGCCCCTTATCCGCTGCGTCCCAATCGCGCGCGCGGTAGGACCACCAAGAATAGAGATTACCCTCCGGAATGTCTTGCCGCGTGATATCAACCCAATTCCCTGCGGCTTGCACCTCGGCAAGATGTTCGACCTCAATTGGCGTATGGCTGACCACCTTTAAAAGCTGTTTATGGCTCCAGACATCATCCGGGCGCGGTGCGATATTCAGATCGCCAACCAGGATGGCACGTGTCGGCGCCGTGCTGCGAAAATGATCCCGCATCGCGGTCAAATAGTCGAGCTTTTGCCCAAATTTCTCGTTCACGTCCCGGTCGGGCACATCGCCGCCAGCAGGTACATAAAAATTCTGAACGATCACGCCATTTTCAAGCTGTGCTGCAACATGGCGCGCCTGTCCGAGCCCTGCAAAATCAACGGCTTCGACCTCTTTGAGCGGGATGCGGGACAAGATGGCGACGCCGTTATAGCCCTTCTCTCCACGCGCGACCAAATGGGTGTATCCCAGCGCTGAAAAACCCTCCCGAGGGATTTTGTCGACAGGGCTTTTGCATTCTTGCAGGCACAAGATGTCGGGCTGCTCTTCCTCCAAGAGCTTGAGCACAATTGGCTCACGCAGACGTACCGAGTTGATGTTCCATGTCGCCAGAGTAAATGTCATCCGCCCCTCCCTTATGCAGCACAACCATACGTGCTGCGCGAGAGAGCCTCCAGCCCTTCCTGATCTTTTCCGGTGCAGAGGTCGTCTAAAGCTTGTGGCCTTTAACCTGATGTGCCCGCCGGTAATTCAGATAGCGCCGTTCCGAGGGGTGGCGCAATCGCGCCGCCCCGTGGGGGCGGAACGGCGCGGCGCAACAGTGCCTGTTGCGCGGGAGAAATTTTCAGGGCGCAGTTTCTTAGATGTAAAACCGGGCGCTTTAGGCGACCAACTTATACCCGCCGCTTTCCGTCACCAGGAGGCGCGCATTTGATGGGTCCGGCTCGATCTTTTGGCGCAGACGATAGATGTGGGTCTCAAGCGTGTGCGTGGTGACGCCCGCGTTATATCCCCAGACCTCATGCAGCAGCACATCGCGCGGCACCACGCCATCCGCCGAGCGGTAAAGGAACTTGAGAATATTCGTCTCTTTTTCCGTCAGCCGCACCTTACGCTCATCTGCTGTGACCAGCATTTTCATCGAAGGGCGGAACGTGTAGGGCCCAAGTGTAAAAACGGCATCCTCGGATTGTTCATGGGTGCGCAGTTGCGCGCGGATGCGGGCCAGAAGCACAGGGAATTTGAAGGGCTTTGTGACATAATCATTCGCGCCCGCATCCAGCCCTAGAATTGTGTCCGCATCACTATCATGGGCGGTGAGCATCAAAATTGGGGCCTTTACCCCTTGCTTGCGCATCAGCCGACAAAGCTCGCGACCGTCGGTATCCGGTAGCCCGACATCCAAAATTACCAAATCATAAAGCGCCTCTTTGGCCCGCGCCATCGCGTCTTGACCGTTCTCAGCCTCGAAAACGTCGAAATCCTCGGTCATGAGCAATTGCTCACTCAGCGCTTCGCGCAAATCATCATCATCATCGACCAAGAGTATCTTTTTGAGCTGCGCCATCGGATTTCGGCCTCCCTTTGAACTGTTGCACCCCAGATGTGGCAGGCTAAAACGTTGAGCAAGTTTTGCGACAAATCCTCACGACGTCGTGTCGCATAGCTTACAATTGTTTCAATTTTCGTGGAGAGGCGCTAGATCTTAGCCATGAACACTCTTTCTCCGACATTAAGCGAACGTATGGCCCGCGCGCGGGCAGATTTGCGGATGGGTGTGCCGATCCTGCTTTCAGATGACAACCATGATTTTCTGGTTCTCGCAGCCGAGACGCTTCGGTCCGAACGGTTTTCTGCGGTTGTCGAGCTTAGCACTGCGCCTGTCCTCGCGCTGACCGCGCGGCGGGCCGCGACGCTCAAGGCGCGTGTCTATGACGGGGATATCGCGCGGCTCCATATTCCTGCGGGCGCCGAGGTCTCTTGGCTCCATGCGCTTGCGGACCCCGAAGGGGACCTACGCATACCGCTCAAGGGCCCGCTTCAGTCAATGCGCGAAGGCTCTCCGGTGGCGCATCGCGCTGCGATTGGGCTGTGCAAATCCGCGCGGCTGTTGCCCGCGGCATTGGTCATTTGCTTGGATAAGGGCGCCGCTCTTGCCGAACGAGAAACGCTTACGGCGCTTCCCCTGTCCGAGACAATCGAGGTTTTGGGGCAGCGCAGCCCGCTAAACCCGATTATCCAAGCGCGCCTGCCGCTCTCGGTCTCCGAAAAGGGGCGTCTACATATCTTTCGCCCCGATGATGGCGGGGAAGAGCATTATGCGATTGAAATCGGGCGACCTGACCGAGAAAAGCCGGTCCTCGCGCGCTTGCATTCAGCCTGTTTTACCGGGGATCTGCTCGGCAGTCTCAAATGCGATTGCGGCCCGCAATTGCGGGGCGCACTTGCGCAGATGGGACAAGAGGGGGCAGGGATCCTGCTCTACATGAACCAGGAAGGGCGCGGGATTGGCCTGGCCAACAAGATGCGGGCCTATGCGCTGCAAGATCAGGGATTTGACACTGTTGAGGCCAACCACCGCCTCGGCTTTGAAGATGATGAGCGTGATTTCCGTCTGGGGGCCGACATTCTGCATCAGATGAAGGTGACATCCGTGCGCCTGCTCACCAACAACCCGAACAAGGTCGAAATGATGGAACGCTCTGGGATCGCTGTGGCCGAGCGGGTGCCGCTCAAACTGGGCGAGAATCATCATAACCACGCTTATCTTGCCACGAAGGCAAAGAAATCCGGCCATATTCTTTGATAACGCGCGAGGATATGGTTCTAACGCCGCGCGGCCTTAGGTTTCGCGGTGTCACCTTTCCATGCAGCATCGGTGGGGGCGGTGCCCTGTACGACAAGCGTGAAGGTGACGGAGGCACGCCAAGGGGCGTTCATCGGATTATTGGGGTTCTCTATCGCCCGGATCGAATGAGCGCGCCCTCAGCGTGGGCAGTGCCAATCCTGCCAGGTGATCTTTGGTCGGACGATCCGAAAGCCTCTGATTACAATCACTTGGTCCGTGCGCCCTATGGGTTTAGCCATGAAGTGCTGCGCCGGGCTGATCCGCTATATGATGTGGTCATCCTGACCGATTGGAATTGGCCGGACGCAATCCCCGGCCTGGGCTCTGCGATCTTTCTGCACCGCTGGCGTCGGCCAGGCTATCCAACCGAAGGATGCATTGCGATGCGGGCGGAGCATATAAAGCGCGTTGCGGCTTGGGTTAAGCCGCAAACGCGCCTGGTGATTCGGTGACCTGTTATTCGGGATATTTGCGCCGCGCGGTTGCGGTGGCTAGAACTTTACGCCCAGCCTTGGCTGTTGCGCGCCATTCATAGGTGTGAACGCCATTCGGCGGGCAAGGGCTTTTGTACTTGAACGCACCAAAGGGGAGCTGGCCGTCCTGATCGACCTTCACCTTGCCGCCGCCGTGGTTATAGGTCGGCACATCAAGATCGACGAGCTTGAAGGTGACTTGCGTCGTTCCTTCTGGCAAGCCGCGCAAAACGAACGCCGGGCTACCGACGCGATTCGGACGCCCGCTTGTGCAAGAGGGAATATCCCCCCAGCCAAAGCTTATCCGAAATTCGGCGTGGGCGAGCGTCGTCGATATAAATAAGGCCATCGCGGCGATTAGAAAACGTGACATAATTCAATTCCTTAATTTCAGCGTCAGGAGGCGACGCGTGCGCCAAAGATAGCCGAGCCAACCCGCACATGGGTAGCGCCAAATGCAATCGCTTGTTCAAAATCCGCGCTCATCCCCATGCTCAAATCTTTGAGCCCATTGCGGGCGGCAATTTTTGCCAGCAATGCGAAATGTAAGCTTGGCGGTTCTTGCGCGGGGGGGATGCACATTAACCCAGCAATCGGCAAATCCATCCCTTGGCATTCAGCAACAAAGGCGTCGGCGTCTTTCGGCAGCACACCCGCCTTTTGCGGCTCTTCCCCCGTATTTACCTGAATAAAGAGGTTAGGGCAGTGCCCTATCTCTTGCGCCAGGCGCGCCAAGGTCTTGGCCAGCTTCGGACGATCAACCGAGTGGATATGGTTAAAAAGCCCCATCGCCTGCCGCGCTTTGTTGGTTTGCAATGGGCCAACGAGGTGCAGATCAAGATCGGGATACTGTGGCAACAAAAGTTCCCACCGTCCAAGCGCTTCCTGTACCCGGTTTTCGCCAAACACACGATGCCCAGCCTCTAAGACAAAGCGAACCCTTTCGGCAGGTTGCACCTTACTTACCGCGATCAACTCGACGCTACCGTCAGCACGCCCGGCTTGCTGAGTAGCGGTGTCAATGCGCTTGCGAATGTCGATTAAGCTCATAAATTCAAACGTATGTGCCCGGTTGGAAAAGAAAAGGGGCAGTGCCGAAGCACCGCCCCTAAAGATCAAGTGTTGATCAACTTAGAAGTTGAAGCGAACACCCAGGTCAGCAATGGTCGAGCCGTTGAAACGGGATGCGACGCCACCGCGAAGCGATGTTCCGCCACCCATGTCCATGTTGAAGTCAACACCATAGGAGGTGTCTTCTTCGCCGGCTGGGATTGTGATGTCGTCACGGTTTGCGATGTAAGCTTCGATGTTTGTCGATGCACCTACGTCAACGCGACCTGCGAGTACCAAACGAGTGCCATTGGTGCCGTTGTCAGCATATGCCAATGTAACATCTGCAGCGCCAAGGGAGCCACCAACAGAAGCAGTCAGTTCTGTATCGCCCGCAGCGTCGGAATCTTGGCCACCCAACGCTACAGTCCAGTCGCCGAACGCGTAGGAAACATAGGCTGCTACACGGCTGTTTGTGTCAGACGCGGACAAGTGCGCGGAGAAGTCGCCAGCAGAGTACATAACTTCCACGCCATTTTGGCCAGCTGCGCCATTCGCATCTGAATCATACAAGTCCGCATTGAAGTTGTAAGCTGTGTAATCATAGCCCAGACCAGTCAGACCAAGGTCAATCGGGTACTGGCCAGGCATGAACTCGATAGCGCCAAAAATGTTACCAACGCCTACTTCAAAGCCGCCCGAGCGTGCGAAGAAACGTACGCCGTTGATACCTGTCTCTTGGCGACCGCGGAAATCTGCAATACCGTCGCCGTTTGCATCAACAGCTGCACCACCGACTGTTGTTCCGTCAGCGGAACCGTCATTGTCTTGCTGGATACGAACACGTGCACCAAATGTCACGCCTGCGTCCGATTCTGTAGTCGCATCGATCTGCAAGCGGAAACGGCTGGTGACGGAGGTATCGCTTTCGGTGAAGTCATCAGCGGTACCAAAAGCGGCGTCTGGACCCGCGTTAGTAACGGTGTCGTTATATAGGACACCAAAACGACCATAGCCGCCAAATGTTACGTCTGCAGCTGCAACGCCAGCAGTGGCGACCAGTGCAGTCGTAGCGAAGAGAACTTTTTTCATGAGTTTTCCCTCGGTTTATCGAAACAAATGCCCAAACCGGGGAATCCGGTTAGGGTATGACAGGTGTTTCGCGCGTTCGTGCCCGGATATGCAAGGCACTGCATAAAAATGAATCACAATGAAGGCATAGATGGTGCACGGATGCCACACTTCTTGCACGGTCATGCCTTGGAAAGGCGCTTGCTCAGGCGGTGCCTCTTCGTTAGACCAAGAGCGTTACTGACCGGGGGCAGATATGCGTATAGGGACCCTTCTGAAATTTTTGCTAGCTGGGTCTGTGATCGCGGCGCTAAGTGCTTGCGGCGCGACGCGTAATCTTGGCAGGCCCGCAACAGAGCGCCCGTCGCAATATACGGATCCCACAAATCCAAACAATTTGGATACGCAGAATACAATTTGGAGCATCTTTAATCGAGATAACCAGGAAACAAAAGTTCTGGTGAACCGCTATCTTTGGGCGGCTACGCTTCAGACCCTCGACTTTCTGCCAATCCAGTCAATTGATCCCTTCACCGGGGTGATTGTGACTGGTTTTGGAACACCTCCGAACGGATCGCGCGCCTATCGTGCGACAATCTTGATCAATGACCCTGCGCTTGATGCGCGCTCGCTCAATGTTGCCCTGCAAACGCGCTCTGGTCCGGCCAGCCCTGCAACGATACGGGCGGTTGAGGATGCGATTCTAACGCGGGCACGTCAACTGCGAATCGCCGATAGCCGGTTGTAACGCCCTTTAACCCTTGTCAGATGCGTTGCGCCGGGCCCGCTCAAGCCCGGCGTTTATGTATCAGGAGCCCCGATGATGCCCTACACCCCGACCGAGATCGAAGCCCGATGGCAAGACGCCTGGACACAAGCCAATGTGTTTGCGGCCAAGCGTAGTTCGGACAAGCCAAAATACTACGTGCTTGAGATGTTCCCCTACCCCTCGGGCCGTATCCATATGGGGCACGTGCGCAATTACACTATGGGCGACGTGATCGCGCGCTATAAGATGAGCACGAGCCATAATGTCTTGCACCCCATGGGGTTCGACGCCTTTGG
>CAYWNJ010000124.1:0-6645 GCA_964459535.1 uncultured Rhodobacterales bacterium | reverse complement strand
TGGCCCCATTTGGCTCATCAGGGCGCCAACGATCAGCGGGCCTGCGACGGCACCAAGGCCGTTGATAAAGATCAATCCGCCAGAAGCCGCGGCCATCTCATCATGCTCCAAAAAGTCATTCGTATGAGCAAGGAGCAGCGAGTAAAGTGGGTTTGCCATGCCCCCTAGCAAAAAGGCGGCTGTCAGCAAAAGCGGGAAGCTCGCGCCCAGAAACATGCCCAGCAGCGCCCCGCCCGCTCCAACGGCAGCGGCCGCGATGATCAGTAGCCGCCGGTCAATACGGTCCGAGAGCCAGCCAATCGGATATTGCAGCAGCATCGCCCCCACAAAGATCATTGCAACAAAGGTCGAGATCTGCGCGACACTCAGCCCTGCTTGCGCCCCGTAAACGGAGGCCATCCCAAACTGCGCCGCAAATACCCCGCCCAGCAAAAACATACCGACACAGCCCAGCGGCGAGACTTGAAACAGCGCGCCCAAGCTCTTGGGTTTGGCGGTGTCAAATGTGGGCACCGGAGAGATTGATAGCAAAATCGGCGTCACCGCGATGCTGACCAGTATGGAGGGGATGACGAAAAGGACATATCCCGACGGGTCCGCGACAAGCAGCAGCGCTTGGGCCGCGACGATCCCGCTGGTCTGCACGACCATGTAGAGCGAGAGCGCTTGACCTCGGTTTTCGTTGGTTGCCGCGTCGTTCAGCCAGCTTTCGGCGGTCACGTAGACGGCGGAGAAGCAAAAGCCGATCAAGATGCGTCCGATGGTCCACACCCAAGGATCCGCGAGCGTTGGATAAAGGATCATCACCGCCGAGATCATCGAAGCCAAAGCTGCGAAAACACGCACATGACCAACACGCTTGATCAGCCGTGGGGCCATCCGACTGCCGCCCAAAAAGCCGACAAAATAGGCAGACATAACAATCGACATCTCGAAGGTCGAAAAACCCTCAATGTCGCCGCGCACCCCCAACAAGGTGCCCTGCATGCCGTTGCCGACCATTAACAGCAACATACCGATAAGAAGCGCCCATGCGCTGGAGAGAACTTGAAGCATCTTTGCCCTCCGGATGCACTGATCAACGACTCTTATACGGTATCACGATCTGAAATCGGCGCGCGCTTGGTAGCGACCTAGCTCAGGTCGTTTGTGCGCTTTTTGGGGCGGGGAGCAAAAGTGAGGCATCGCCATAGCTAAAAAACCGATACCGCGCCGCGATGGCATGGGCATAAAGATTTTGTATCTCAGCGCGCCCCATCAGGGCCGAGACCAGCATCATCAGCGTTGATTTCGGAAGGTGAAAATTTGTCATCAGCCCATCGCTTACCTGAAACCGAAAACCAGGCCGGATAAAAATGTCAGTCGGGCCGCGCCAGGGTTGGATTGTGCCGCTCTGAGCCGCTGCCTCTATAAGACGCAGCGCGGTTGTGCCAACCGGAATTATGCGCCCGCCCGCAGATTTTGTCTCTGCGATTTCTTTGGCGGTGGCCCGCGTAACCTCCCCCCATTCGGCGTGCATCTTATGGGCCGCGATATCCTGAACCTTCACTGGCAGAAAGGTGCCAGCTCCGACATGCAAGGTGACGTAGCTGAACTTAACGCCCCGCGCCTTCAGTTCAGAAATCAGCGCGGCATCAAAGTGCAGAGAGGCAGTTGGCGCGGCAATTGCGCCCTTATGCTTGGCCCAAATGGTTTGATAATCCGTATGATCCGCCGCATCCGGGGCGCGTTTGGCCGCAATATAGGGCGGCAGCGGCATATCCCCCGCCTGCGCAAGCGCCGCATCAAAGGCAGCCCCCTCAAGATTAAAGCCAAGCAAGGCTTGCCCGTTCTGCACCCCCTCAAACTGCGCGCTAAGCTTGTCGGAAAAGCGGATCATCTCTCCGACCCGCAGTTTCTTGAGGGGGCGTATAAAAGCCGTCCATCGCCCGTCCGGGCGCGGCTCCAGCAACGTGACCTCGATTTTTGCACGCGTTGCCCCCGCCTGCGCGCTGCTCCGCTCGCGTGTGCCGGATAGCCTTGCAGGGATCACCGCCGTGTCATTTAAAACGAGACGATCTCCTGGTGCGAGCCAATCCGGTAGATCTGTGACTTTTCGGTCATTTAGAACAGAGCCGTCGGCCACCAAAAGCCGCGCTGATGATCGTGGCCGCGCGGGGCGCGTGGCGATCAGATCCTCTGGAAGGTCGAAATCAAAATCGTCAAGCGTCAGACCGCGTGTATCAGACATCTTCGGACCTTAACGCCCCTCAAAGGAATCGCGTCTGGGATTGTTCCGCTGTGCTGTCGCGGTGTCCCCAGCCTGCTCTTGGTCCGAAAAGCTCGGCGGTCTTGTGGTCTGAGCACGTGAGACTTCGCTCGCCGGGCGGCGGAAAATTTCACGTAATATGCCGGGCGCGAGCGCAGAGAGCGGGTTAACCCGAATACGCGGTGCGTCCGCCCGCCCGGTCAGGCGATAGTGGAAGCCAAAGACCCCCTCCCCTTTGCGCGTAAGCAGCGAACCAACACCATTGAGAATATACACAGGCGAAATCGCCCCCTGCATATCCAGTGCACCATCTGCAATTTGATAGGTTCCATCCATAGAAAGTCCAAGTGAAGGCCCAATCGCGCTGGCCTCTGTAAGCGTGAGCGCAGACGGCGTTAGGCGAAAGGCGGCATCAACCTCCGACAGTAAAATACCATCGCCCGAGAGCTGCTCGAACAGTCCAACTATAGACACCGCAGAAAGCAAATCGGCAATAACCGGTGCGTCCTTTATCCGCGTATTGGTCACCCGCAATGTACCGTCAAAGGCGCCAGCCGTACCGACTGGCAGCAAGGTAAGATCAAGCGCCCCGCCCCGCGCTTGCCGAATAATCCCGGTCGCGCCGACAACGCCTCCGGCATCCGCAGAGGTCAAGCGGATCGCGCTCCGGCCTCGATAGGGTATGATTTGACCCGTTACTTCTGACGCGCCGTTCACACGCCCGACAAAGCGACCGTCGAGCCCCCCGGAATTCTCGAATTGCCCCTCCAAATCGGTGATCGCAATTGTATCTGCAAGTTCCAGGCGATCCAACCTTAGGCGCAGCGGGCCACCTAGGCCGGAATCCGTCGCTGCAGTTCCAGGGAAGGTGGCATTTCTAAGATCAATCCGGCCACCATCAATGCGCATCTCGGGCGTTCGGCGCGCCCCGCGCCCGATCAAGGTCACCCCCGCGTCAAACCAACCTCCAACCTGCACGCGATTGAACACGGCACGTGACAAACCGCCATCAGGCGCGAGCGCAATGCGCCCGCGCGCGCGAAACCCTGGCGCGTCAAGCTCTAACCGCGTGAGATCAGGCCGTGGGCCCAGTTCCGCCGTAAGCGCCAGCCTGCCGCTTTGACGTGACGTCTTGCGCCATCCCAGCGGCGGTATCGCCAAGCGCATGCCTTCAAGATCAGACGTAAGTTGCAATTGTGGCGACACACCAGCGGCAAGCAAAAGGGCGAAATCGCCCGCGCCTTCCCCGGCGATGCTCCCAGGAGGTAGAGCAATGCCGAAGAGGTCGAGCAATCGTTGAGAAAGCGCGATTCTCCCCGTAACGCGACCGGGCTTTGCGCCCTGCGCTCCAAGCCTCTGCAGCCATTCAGCACGAAAAGGGACGTCGCCCAGCGTTCCACCCCCAGCAACGCGCACCGCGTCGTTTTGGGCCCGAAGGGCAAGGTTTTGTGCGGCTATGATCTGCCCCGGCACCAACGCATCGGTGCGCATATTTTGAATGGTTCCGAGCCCGTCAAACCGAAGCTGGTCCGGTGTCAAACCTGGTTGCAGAGGCAGGGACAGCGTCACCGTCGCCGCCGCGCGTCCTTCGGCGAAATCAACCGGCAGACCAGATCGCGCAATCGGCCTTCCGGGCAATTGATCAAGCAATGAAAGCGCGGTGGTGATCGTCCCAGATCCCGCCACCCGCGCCACGGCAAGCGGCCCGCCCTTGACAGACACATCTGGGATGATGAAAGACGACTCCCCCAGCGCCACCTGTCCACCCAGGGGGGCGCTGACATATCCTTCATCCAAGCGCACCACAAAGCGATTGCGCAAAAGGCTGGCATTCCCACTGCCCGCCTCAAGTGGGGGCAATGCACGGGCAAAGCGGACATTCGCCGAGTTAAAATCAAAGCTAAAATAGGTTTCGGTCTTTGTTTGGGGCGCCCCGCGCAGCGCAAGGTCAATCCCCGTCAACTCTCCGGAAAGAACGTTTCTATCTGTCCAGGCGCGGATCGGGGGCAAGAAGCGTTCAGGCCATAGCGCCATAAGCCGCGCGCGCGCGACCGCATCCATCTGCGCATCCAGCGCAAAGCGCCACCCATCCTGCTCCGCCACCAAATCACCGCGTGCGGTGACAATCTGCCCTTGATCGCGAATGAGACCTTGGCCCAAGGTCAAGCGAAACGGATCAAGTGTCAGGCGAAAATCCAAGTCAAGCGCATCAAGCGCCACCGGCTCGGCATAGATGTCGAATGGATTAAAAAGTAAGCCCTGAGATGAAAACTGGCCGACCAGCGCGCTAAAATTGCCCGGACCTTCCCCTGACAGCACGGCTTGCCCTTCGGCCCGGCCTTTGAGCCACGCGCTGTCGATGCTCAGCTCATCAAAGCGCATTACGCCATCGCCGGCGTCATAGCTGAAATAACTGCGCGCCTGCTGAAACGGGATCGGGCGGGTTTGCGGGTTCGGCTGAAGCACCCCCGCCCCGATTTGTAAGGTCGCGCTGAGCGGAGCCAAAGTACCATCTTCTGTGATGCCCGAACGCAAGGCCCCCGAAATCGGCGCACGCAAAGCGCCGAGCCAGGCCAGTGCCGGGCCTTGGCTGGCAATATCGGTGGATTGCACCCCGTCAAGCTTGACACCAAATTGCGCGGCGCGCTGCCCGATTTGGCTGGTATAGTTGGCCTCCAACGTCGCAACGCCTGCGCCGCCACTCAAAAGCGCAAGATCCGCCGAAAGCGCCACAACATCGCTGCTGCGATCCAGCCGCACCCGTCCGCCATCTGCGGTCCAAGTCAGCCCCGCTCGGGCGTCCGAATACTCCAAGGTCAGCCCATGAAACTCAGCCGCGCTCAGCGCCGCAAGACGTGGATCTTGCATCACGTGATCAAGCTGTTGGAGCAGAACCAGAGGACGAACAGCAACCTGCTGTGAGGCCCCAACCGTTGTTCCGGTTGACAAGCTCAGCGCACCATCTTCGGCGCGGCGTAACGTTGCAAACACCCCCTCGACCGATAGGGTCTGCGGTTCAATCTCGCCGCGCAGCAACCCGCTGAGCGCCAGGCCGGCCTCCAACGCGCTGACGTTTAGAACTTCTTCACCGGAGGGATCGAAAATTTGCAGATCGGTCAAGCGAACTAAAGGCTGCCAGCCTTGCTCAAGCACCACCTCAACCCGGTCAAATGCGATGTTCAGGCCCAAGGCTTTGGTTCGAGATTCAACCGAATCGGCCAACCAAGCTGGGGCCGCAACCGGGCGCTGCATCAACAGACCCGCGCTCAGGAACCCTGCGGCGAGGACAATGGCCACGGCTATACCCAAGCGCAGCACCAAGCGGCGCAGAAGCCGAGGCGCCGAGAATGCCTGTTTTGGCTGAGGGTCTGACAACATTACCTTCTGCCTCTCAGCATGCAGTCTAAACCGATCTTCGTTTCGTCCTGTTGAGTAGGCGCATATACGTCTCCGGCGTTGCAAGTCTCACACGAGAACCTACCCAAAAACCTGGCATAGGGCTTTCTGACCCATGGGTTAGAGGCTGCGTTGGCGCCACTCATCTCTTTACGCTTGCGCTCCGCACTCTAGTTTGCCACGTCGAGACAACCGAAACTGGCAAAGGGTTTTATCATGCTCTCACTCAATGCACCTGCCCCTGATTTCACCTTACCGCAAACCGATGGCAGTGACATAACGCTCTCCAATTTGCGGGGCGGACCCGTGGTGTTATTCTTTTACCCCAAGGATGATACCCCAGGCTGCACGAAGGAATCCATCGCCTTTTCCCAACATCTGCAAGCCTTTGCCGATCTTGGTGCCAAGGTCCTTGGCGTTTCCAAAGACAGTGTCGCAAAGCATCGTAAATTTACAGCTAAACACGACCTAACCGTGCCACTTTTGTCGGACGAGAACGGCACAGTTTGCGAAGACTATGGTGTTTGGAAAGAAAAAAGCATGTACGGCAAAACCTATATGGGGATTGAGCGTACGACAGTTTTGATCGGTGCCGATGGGAATGTGGTTCAGATCTGGCCAAAGGTGAAAGTGCCCGGCCACGCTGAGAGCGTTTTGGATGCGGTCAAGGCGCTCTAGCAATGATGCCGCTGGCCAAAATGGCGGAGGCGGTGCTGCGCTGCGCCGATGGACGAGAAAAAACCGCACTCTCGCGCCGCTTTGCAGCCGATTGGCAAGCCGCACGCGCCAAGGGGGCCATGCCCGAGCTGGGGCGCGCAAACCCGCCTGACCAACCTGCGCGGCCAGAGCAGCCCGCACTTTTAGACCCGCGTGCGGTGCCGCGGCGCAAGCCGGGTAGCCCCGCCGGGCGTCTCGCGATCCTACATGCCATTGCGCATATCGAACTGAACGCGGTCGATCTGCACTGGGACATCATCGCGCGCTTTACTGATACGCCCCTT
>CAYWNJ010000123.1:0-6650 GCA_964459535.1 uncultured Rhodobacterales bacterium | reverse complement strand
CGGAAACCGCAAAAATGATCATAGCTCACAAAGGCTCAACAAACGCTGATCTACCGGACGGATACCTAACTCTGCGCATCCCGCCCGCTCTACAGGCCCACTTCGGCAAGACGCACCTGCGTGGCGCACTTAAGGCGATGCACAATCTTGGCGAACCAAAAGACCCTTTGACCAACCCGTCGTTTTAACCCATCACATACAAACGAGCACTTTCGCCGCATCGTGCTGGGATGCGGAAAGTCGCTCTGTCTATCAGGCTTTTCGTAGTGCGCGGATGCGCAATGACCTGGATCGCTAGTGTGCGGCGGTTTTTGAGAAAAGCTGTATCACCACGATCCCGACGATAATCAAGCCAAGTCCGAGAAGGGCCGGAAGATCTAGTCTTTGACCAAAGACAGCGAATCCGATCAGCGCGATCAGGATGATACCAAGCCCGGACCACAAGGCGTAAAGAATCCCAACAGGGATATACTTCAAAGCAATTCCAAGAAAATAGAATGCAATTCCATACGCGACTATAACTAGAATTGTGGGCAAGGGTTTGGTAAATTGCTGGCTGGCCTGAAGCGCCGTCGTGCCGATAACCTCGGCAGCAACAGCGATAAAGAGATAAAGATAGGCCATTGGCGCTCCTAGCCGCTCAAGGCGGCATTCAAGTTCTCATCGACCTTTTCGAGAAAGCCCATCGTTGTCAACCAACCCTGGTTAGGCCCGACGAGCAAGGCGAGATCCTTGGTCATATGCCCGGCCTCAACCGTCTCGACAATCACCCGTTCAAGCGTTTCGGCAAATCGCCGCAGCAGCGCGTTCTCGTCCAGCTTGGCGCGGTGCTTAAGCCCGCCTGTCCACGCATAAATCGAGGCAATCGCGTTGGTCGAGGTCGCTTCGCCTTTTTGATGCTGCCGGTAGTGGCGCGTGACCGTGCCATGCGCCGCTTCGCTTTCAACGATCTTACCATCCGGTGTCATCAGTTGGCTGGCCATCATACCTAAGGAGCCGAACCCCTGCGCAACCACATCCGATTGCACATCACCATCGTAATTCTTGCAGGCCCAGACAAAGCCGCCATTCCACTTGATTGCACAGGCCACCATGTCGTCGATAAGGCGGTGTTCATACCAAATCCCTTTGGCTTCAAAGGCGGATTTGAACTCGGCCTCATAGACCTCTTGGAAGATCTCAAGAAAGCGCCCGTCATATTGCTTGAGAATGGTGTTTTTCGTCGAGAGGTAAACTGGCCAGCCGAGATTTAGCCCATAGTTGAACGACGCGCGGGCGAAGTCATAGATGGAGCGGTCGAGGTTATACATTGACATGAAAACACCGGCGCTGTCGGCTTGATAGACCTCGTGCTCGATCTCCGTGCCATCTGCGCCGGTGAACTTCATGGTCAGCGTTCCTGCGCCTGGAAACTTGAAATCCGTTGCCTTGTATTGATCCCCAAATGCGTGCCGCCCGACGACAATGGGCCGGGTCCAGCCGGGAACAAGGCGGGGAACATTGCGGCAGATAATCGGCTGGCGAAAGATCACGCCGCCCAAAATGTTGCGGATCGTCCCGTTTGGGCTGCGCCACATTTTCTTCAGGCCAAACTCCTCGACCCGCGCCTCATCCGGCGTGATCGTGGCGCATTTCACCGCAACGCCGACCTCACGCGTTTTCTCTGCCGCGTCGATGGTGATTTGATCCTCGCTCGCATCACGGCTTTCGATCCCCAAATCATAATAGAGCAGGTCGATGTCCAAATACGGCGTGATCAGTTTTTTCTTGATGAAGTCCCACATGATGCGGGTCATCTCGTCCCCGTCCATCTCGACAATCGGGTTCGCCACCTTGATTTTGGTCATCTGCCGCCTCCATGTTGTGCGCAGGCCCGACCTAACCGATTCCCCGTTAACGTTAGGTGGCGCAAATCGCCGCAGTTTGTATACTTTGGTATGCATTGAGCCTTGACCGCGCGGGTCTGATGGCGCAGGGCAGGGCACAAATCGTGAAGGAGAGTGGCTATGTCCGATATCATTTACACGAAGGTTGACGAAGCGCCCGAGCTGGCCTCGGCGTCTCTCTTGCCCATCATTCGGGCCTTTGCCGGTGCAGCCGGGATCAGCATTGGGGTCAAGGATATCTCGCTGGCGGGCCGCATCCTCGCGACATTTCCCGAGCATCTAAGTGACGCACAGCGGCAGAGTGATGATCTCGCGGCTTTGGGCGATTTGGTCAAAACGCCGGATGCGAATGTGATCAAGCTGCCGAATATCTCTGCCTCGGTGCCGCAGCTGGTAGCAGCGGTGCAAGAGTTGCAGGCCAAGGGCTTCGCTTTGCCGGATTACCCCGAGGATCCGCATACAGAGGCGGAGGCGGAGATCCGTGCGCGCTATGACGCGATCAAAGGCTCGGCGGTTAATCCGGTCCTGCGCGAGGGGAACTCGGACCGCCGGGCGGCGCGTGCGGTTAAGCGCTATGCGCAGGCCAATCCGCATTCGATGGGGACCTGGTCGTCGGAGAGCCGGACAAAGGTCTCCTCTATGCCGGGATCGGATTTTTACGCCAATGAGCGCTCGGCCACGATTACCGCCGCGCAAGCGGGTCCGGCGCGCATTGAATTTGCAGCGGCGGATGGCGCGGTCACGGTGCTCAAGAAGAATTGGCCACTGGAGGAAGGGACGATTGCCGACGCCACCTTTATGTCGGCCTCGGCTTTGCGCGCATTCTTGGATGGGGCAATCGCGGATACGATGGCCGATGGCACCATGTTCTCGCTGCATATGAAGGCGACGATGATGAAGGTTTCGGACCCGATCATCTTTGGCCACGCGGTCAAAGCTTGGCTCGGCCCCGTTTGGACAACACATGGGGCGGCCATCGCTGCGGCAGGCGGTGCGCCCAATTCAGGGCTCGGAGATGTGCTGGCGGCGATTGAGACCTTGCCCAACGCAGCAGAGATCAAGGCAGAGATCGCGGCGCTGGAGCGCCCCGAGATCTATATGGTTGACAGTGACCGCGGCATTACCAATCTGCACGTTCCCTCCGATGTGATCATCGACGCCTCGATGCCTGCAGTTATCCGCGCAGGCGGCAAGGGCTGGGACAGCACCGGGGCCAAAGGGGATGTCAACTGCGTGATCCCCGACAATTGCTACGCGCCGATTTATGATGAGAGCATTGCGTTTTTCAAAGAAAATGGCGCGCTTGACCCGGCCACGGCGGGCGCGGTGGCCAATGTCGGACTGATGGCGCAGAAGGCCGAGGAATATGGGAGCCACCCCACCACATTCGAAGCGCCAGGGGCGGGCGAGATGCGGGTTGTTCTGGCGGATGGCAGCGTGCTCCACGCGCATCAGGTCGCTGCCGGGGATATTTGGCGCGCTTGCACGGTCAAGAAGGCACCGATCGAGAATTGGATCCAGCTTGCCCTGGATCGGCAGCGGCTTACAGGGTCCGAGGCGATCTTTTGGCTCGATGCGAACCGGGCACATGATGCGCAGCTTATCGCCTATGTGACGCCCGCGCTGGAAGCCGCTGGGGTTGCGGACAAGTTTCAAATCCTGGCGCCCCGCGCCGCCACACGTCAGTCGTTGGAGACAATCACTGCTGGGCAGGATTCGATTGCGATTACCGGGAATGTGCTGCGCGACTATCTCACGGACCTCTTCCCGATCCTGGAGCTTGGAACATCGGCCAAAATGCTCTCAATTGTTAAGCTGATGCAAGGCGGCGGGCTGTTTGAGACCGGGGCAGGGGGCTCGGCCCCGAAACACGTCCAGCAATTGCAGGCCGAGAACCACTTGCGTTGGGATTCGATGGGCGAATTTTGCGCGCTGGGGGAAGCGTTGAATTTTTTGGCGGACGCAAAGGGGCACGCCAAGGCGGGCGTTCTGGGCGCCGCGGCAGAGGCCGCCACTCAAGGCATTTTGGATGCGAACCGCTCGCCCGGGCGCAAGGCCGGAGAGCCGGACAACCGCGCCAGCCATTACTGGTTCGCGCGCTATTGGGCCGAAGCGCTGGCCGCGCAGGGTACGGATGCAGACATGGCCGCGCATTTCGCACCCATCGCGGGCGCACTTGCCGAGGGCGAGGCAGACATTCTTGCCGAGCTTGCTGCAGGGGCGGGCACGCCAGCGGATACCGGCGGGTATTTCCAAAACGATGCAGAGAAAGCCGCAGCCGTGATGCGGCCAAGCGCTACCTTTAATGCGATCATCGGGTGATGCGCGGAGATCCGTGCAACTGCGCGCGTTTTTTGGTTCCGATTAAGGGGGGCATGCTTTAGACCAAAGGGGCTAGTGCCAGATTCGGAGCAAAGTGCCCTTGATTGACGACACCTTCCCGCCTGCGCATCCTTTTGACGATGATAAACTCCGTGAAGAATGCGGCGTCTTTGGTGTCATAGGCACGCAGGATGCTGCCAATTTCGTCGCGCTTGGCTTGCATGCCCTCCAACATCGCGGACAAGAGGCCGGCGGCATTGTGGCCCATTGCCCCGAACACGGCTTTAATTCTGCACGCCGAATTGGATATGTGCGCGACAACTTCACCTCGCAAAAGGTGATGGAAACGCTGCCCGGTCCGCTGTCGATTGGCCATGTGCGCTATTCAACTGCGGGCTCAAAGGGGCAGACCGCGATCCGCGATGTACAGCCCTTCTTTGGCGAATTCGCGATGGGCGGTGCGGCGATTGCTCATAACGGCAATATCACAAATGCCGACGCGCTGCGCCGCGAGTTGATTGAGCGCGGCTCGATCTTTCAAAGCTCCTCGGATAGCGAGTGTATCATCCACCTGATGGCCCGCTCGCTCCAACGCAATATCCCCGAGCGGATGGAGGATGCGCTGCGCCGGGTTGAGGGGGCCTTTTCCGTTGTTGCGATGACCCGCACCAAGCTTATCGGTGTGCGCGATCCCTTAGGCGTGCGTCCCTTGGTACTTGGGAAAGTGGGCGAGGCGGGCTATGCGCTTAGCTCGGAGACCTGCGCGCTGGATATTATCGGCGCCGAGTTTCTGCGCGAGATTGAGCCGGGTGAGATGGTGGTGATCACCAGCCAAGGCGTTGAAAGCATCCGTCCCTTTCGCGCGCAAAGATCACGGTTTTGCATCTTTGAGCATGTCTATTTCTCTCGGCCCGACAGCATACTGGGCGGGCAATCTGTCTATTCGACGCGCGAGAATATTGGCCGGGAACTGGCCAAGGAAAGCCCGGTGGATGCCGATATCGTCTGCCCGGTTCCTGATAGCGGCACTCCGGCAGCCATTGGCTATAGCCTTCAATCGGGCATACCTTACGCGATGGGGATTATTCGCAACCAATATATGGGGCGGACCTTTATCGAGCCGACCGAGCATATTCGCAACATGGGCGTGCGGCTAAAGCTGAACGTGAACCGCGCCCTTATTCGCGGTAAGCGGGTGATATTGGTCGATGACAGCGTTGTGCGCGGCACGACCTCGCTCAAGATCAAGGAGATGATCCTTGATGCAGGCGCAAAAGAGGTACATTTCCGCATCGCGTCCCCGCCGACAGCCTGGCCTTGCTTTTACGGCGTGGACACGCCGCAGCGCGAAAAGCTCTTGGCCGCGAGCATGTCTGAGGAAGAGATGCGGGATCATCTTTCTGTCGATAGTCTGAAATTCATATCGCTTGATGGCCTCTACCGCGCGGTGGGTGAGGCGCAGGGGCGCAACCCTGGCGCGCCGCAATATTGCGATGCGTGTTTCTCTGGCGAGTATCCCATCACGCCCGCTGATCAAGTTAAAAATGGCTTTCAGATGAAGGCGGCAGAGTAGGGCGCAGCGCGCCGCTTGCGCTTTGCAAGCCGCTAGGCCAAAACACCGGCGATGACCCAGAAGATAGCTTTGATAACCGGCGCGTCTCGCGGCCTTGGCGCTGCGATGGCCGAGGCTTTGGCGCGATCCCATCATGTAGTGGCCGTAGCGCGGACGGCGGGCGCGCTTGAGGCGCTTGATGACCGGATCCAGGCGGCAGGGGGCGCGGCCACGCTTGCGCCGATGGATATCAGTAACGCAGCGGCGATGCAGACACTTTGCCGCGGCATTTATGACCGCTGGGGGCGGCTTGACCTGTGGGTGCATACGGCGGTTCATGCGACCGCTTTAACGCCAGCCCCGGATATCGCGACCAAAGATTTCGCAAAGGCGTTTGAGATCAACGTGACTGCAACGGCGACCCTTATTGGGTATCTTACGCCCCTGCTGGGCACCGAGGGGAAAGCGCTATTTTTCGACGATCCAGTTTGCGGTGAGCCCTATTTCGGCAGCTATGGCGCGAGCAAAGCGGCACAAATCACACTCGCGCGGTCTTGGGCGGCAGAGACGACACGCACCGGACCACAGGTGCATATTGTCCAGCCCGCGCCGATGCCAACCGCGACGCGGGCAAGGTTTCACCCCGGGCAGGACAAGGCGACCTTGGCCAGCCCTACTAGCGAAGCCGAGCGCTTATTGGCCGAGCTTGGTTAGATGAGCGGCCTTTGGAGCTTGGCTCTTGTCGGCTGATCTGCCTGTATGGCCTGGCGACTGAATTTTGATATTAGAATTCATGCCTGCCCGCTTTGTCCAAGCCGACCGAGGGTGGCGCGGAACGCGCCGCCCGTCAAACCGTAGGTTTGCCTTCGGCAAAACGGGGCGGTCGGCGC
>CAYWNJ010000122.1:0-6659 GCA_964459535.1 uncultured Rhodobacterales bacterium | reverse complement strand
CGACGCGCCGACCGCCCCGTTTTGCCGAAGGCAAACCTACGGTTTGACGGGCGGCACATTCCGCGCCACCTTCGGTCGGCTTGAGCGAAGCGGAGGTGGCTGAAGACTGATATGAATATTCAGTTCTCAAGCTTTAGCTTTCACCAAACGAAAGCGCCGAGCCAAGTTGAATATCACCCAGGGACAGGCGCGCGGCGTGACAGAAGGTCTCGACACCTTGGGCAACAATGTGAGCCTTGACATAGGCAGGGTCGATATCAGCGGCGAGCGCCATCGCGCTGCAATCATCGCGCATCACAACATAAAGCACCGCCGCGCGGTGACCCCTGGCGACCATCTGAGCCAGCGCCGCCAGATGCTTGGCCCCGCGTGCAGTTTTGGTGTCGGGAAACTCGGCCAGCCCGTGCTGCCTTGAGAGCGTGACAGACTTTACTTCAAGGTAGAGATCCGGCTGCCCATCGCCACTCAGCAGAAAATCCACCCGCGCGTTCTCGGCATAGGGCACCTCGGCGCGATGATGCGGATAGGCAGCAAAAACGGGGAGTTCACTTCTGTCCAGCGCCTCCCCAACCACGCGATTGGCAAGGCTCGTGTCTATGCAGACCAGCCCCGTCTCAAGCGCGGTCAATCGCCAGCCGTATTTCAGCTTTTTCCGTGGATCGTCATTGGGCTCAAGCCAAATCTGCGTTCCAGGCTCTGCCAGCCCCGTCATCGCGCCGGGATTGGGGCAATGCGCGGTCACCTGCCGCCCATCTTCGAGCCGGGCATCCGCCAAAAACCGCTTATAGCGGCGCTCTAGGATGGCAGGCACAAGTTCGGTTTGAAAGCGCATAGGCCCATGCCCTATACCGAGACCGATAAGGGCTCAAGGGAGAGGCGGAATGCAAAGACCACAAGCGGCCATGCTCGTGATCGGGGACGAAATCCTCTCGGGCCGGACGCAAGACACAAACACCCACTACCTTGCCCAACAATTGACCGCGCATGGCGTTGATCTTTGCGAGGTTCGGGTGGTGTCGGACCGGCAAGACGCGATCTCAACCGCAGTGCTGGCGCTTAGCCGCGCTTGGGATGTGGTTTTTACCTCCGGCGGGATTGGCCCCACCCATGATGATATCACGGCAGACAGCGTGGCCGCCGCGTTTGGCGCGTCGATTGACGTAAGGGAAGATGCCCGGGCGCTCTTACACGCGCGTTACTCCAGGCAAGGGCTTGAGCTGAATGACGCGCGGCTGCGCATGGCCCGCATTCCAGATGGGGCGTGCCTGATCGATAACCCGGTCTCGATCGCGCCGGGCTTTTCCATCCAGAATGTCCATGTGATGGCGGGTGTACCTGCGGTGTTCAAGGCGATGGTCGCCTCGGTGCTGCCCTCGATCACAGGCGGTGCACCTCTGCTTAGCCGCAGCCTGCGGGTAGAGCGCGGTGAGGGCGATATTGCCGGGCCGCTCGCAGATCTTGCCGCTGAATACCCAGAACTCAGCTTTGGCAGCTATCCCTATCAGCGCGATGGAAGATATGGCGCGCATATTGTCCTGCGCGGCACCGACCCGAAGCGGCTGGATGCAGCCTTGGCCGCGCTTTCCATGGCTTTCCCTGAATGAACGCTGCCGCGCATCTTATGCAGGTTTGTGACGCGACCTGGCCCGCCGCACGAGTGGTCCAAAGCGGACCATGGACCTTGCGCGAAGGGCGCGGCGGGGGCAAGCGAGTGTCGGCCGCAACTGCCAACACGCCCGAGGCCGCAGCAGATATTCCAGGCGCCGAAGCCGCGATGCGCGCGTTGGGTCAGCGCCCGCTCTTTCAAATTCGCGGGGAAGATGCGGCGCTGGATACCGCCCTAGCAGAGCGCGGCTATGCCAAAGTAGACCCAACTATTCTACGCGCCGCGCCCATTGCCAAGCTAATAGACAAGCCCGTCCCCCGCGTGACCGCCTTTGCGATTTGGGAGCCGCTCGCGATCATGGCCGAGATCTGGCGGGCAGGCGGGATTGGCCCAGAACGCCTGGCAGTCATGGCGCGCGCGGGCCTCAAAACTGGGATTTTGGGGCGCGCGAATGACAAACCGGCAGGCGTTGCCTTTGCGGGGCTGCACGGCGAGACGTGCATGGTTCACGCGCTAGAAGTCCTCCCGCGCAGCCGCCGCCAAGGCGTCGCGGGCTGGATGATGCGCGCGGCGGCCTTTTGGGCGCATCAAAACGGGGCGCAGCAAATGGCCGTTCTTGTGACCGAGGCCAATCGTGGGGCCAATACGCTCTATGAAGCGCTTGGGCTTTACCCCGTTGGCGGCTATCATTACCGGCAATCACCGGAGGAAAGATGACCGATTCCCCCACGGCCTTAGATTTGCCCATGGTTTCCCCGCTGCCCGAGGAAACTCAGCGCTATTTCGACATTTGCGCGGAAAAGCTGGGTATGGTGCCCAATGTGCTGCGCGCCTATGCGTTCGACATCGACAAGCTGAACAGCTTTACCGCGATGTATAACGACCTGATGCTGGGCCAAAGCGGGCTGAGCAAACTTGAGCGCGAGATGATCGCCGTCGTCGTCAGCGCGGTCAATAAATGCTACTACTGCCTTGTCGCGCATGGGGCGGCGGTGCGGCAATTGTCCGGCGATCCGGCATTGGGCGAGGCGCTGGTTATGAACTGGCGCACTGCCCCGCTCAGCCCGCGTCAGCGCGCCATTCTGAACTTCGCCGAAGCCTTAACCCACGCCAGCGCCCGCATTGAAGAGGCAGATCGGCAGGCCTTGCGCGCGGTTGGCCTTTCAGACCGGGACATTTGGGATGTGACCTCGATCGCCGCGTTTTTCAACATGACCAATCGGGTGGCGAGCGGTGTCGGGATGCGCCCCAACCCCGAATATCACGCGCAAGCCCGATGAGAGCCGCGATTTGTGTCATAGCGCTGTTTTGGGGGCAATGCGCGCTCGCGTTTGACCTGCAACTCCCGGCGAATGCCAAGCTGGTGGCGCAGCGCGACAGCGTGCTGGGCAGCTACGCCGCGCCGATCAAACCCTTTGATGGGGCGAGCGTTCCAACGCAGATCATCGAGGGGCGCGTTGAGCGAGAGGTTTGGAGTATCATTTCCCCCGATTTAACCCCGCTTCAAGTGATGGAGCCGCTGCGCGATCAACTTGCAAAGGCCGGGCACGAGATTGTGCTGGATTGCGACCACCTGCACTGCGGCGGTTTTGATTTTCGCTTTGCCATCGAGGTTTTCCCGGCCCCCAATATGTATGTGAATATCCGCTCTTTTCGATTCCTAACGGCGCTAAAGGGGAACGAGAGTGGCGCGCCAGAGGCGCTGACGCTCCTTGTCAGCGCAACCCCAACCTCGACCTTGGTGCAAATCATCTTTGCAGGCCCGGCAAGCGCCACCCCGCGCATCTTTAGCGAAGGCGCTGAGTTGCACGCGCTGCCCAAGATTCCCGACGGGCCCTTTGCGCAAACGCTTGCGGAAGAGGGGCGGATTATCTTGGACGGGTTGGAATTTAACGCGGGAACTGCAAAGCTTGGCGCACAATCGCACGAGGCATTGCAGGCGCTAGCCGCGTTTATGCAAGCGCGGCCAGATGTGGATGTGATCCTAGTTGGCCACGCGGCAAGTGACCCGGCGCTTGACAAGAATATCAACCTGTCGCGCCGCCGCGCGCAGTCGGTCCGCAACCAGCTCATCGACCGCTATGATATCAATCCCGCGCAGATCAAAGCAGAGGGCGTCGGGCATTTGGCCCCGATATCAAGTAATTCTGACCCTGAAGGGCGCGATACAAATAGCCGGGTCGAAGCGATTTTATTCCCTGCAAAGCAATAGCTGTTATAGCCTGACGACCCAATTTTGATATCAATCTTCAAACACCTCCGCTCTGCTCAAGCCGACCGAGGGCTGCGCGGTACGCGCCGCCCGTCAAACCGAAGGTTTGCCTCCGGCAAAACGGGGCGGTCGGCGCGTCGCCATCCTGCGGATGGCTGGGGCTGAGCGGATACAGGATCAAAATTCGGTCGGTCGGCCTACGTTTCGCGGCAAAGTGGCGCAGAGGCCCGCTCAAGCCAGGCGCGGGCCGCTTCCGAAACCCGCGGGGCGATTTTGTCGAAAACCTCGGCATGATATGCGTCGAGCCAGTCTTGCGCGGCGCGGTCCAACAGCGCCGGATTGATCAACCGTTTGTCAATTGGAACAAAGGTTAGGGTGCGCCAGCAGAGCATCTTGCGATGTGCATCGCCGCCGGTCACAACCGCCGCCTCTTGCGCCACCATCAGGTTCTCGATGCGTATGCCAAACGCACCTTCGCGATAATAGCCGGGCTCATTGCTGAGAATCATACCGGCTTGCAGCGGGACCTCACTCTTTCGGCTCAGCCGTTGCGGGCCCTCATGAACGCTAAGGTACGCTCCAACCCCATGCCCAAGACCATGATCGAAATCTTGATGCGCCATCCATAGCGGCGCACGGCCAATCGCCTCGATATCCCGCCCGGCGAGCCCCTCCGGCCAGCGCAGACGTGACATGGCGATCATGCCCGCCAAAACGCGGGTATAGGCGGCTTGCGCCTCGGCCGATGGCGCGCCAATCGCAATTGTGCGCGTGATGTCGGTGGTGCCATCGAGGTACTGACCGCCGCTATCGAGCACCAACAAGTCGCCGTCTTCAAGCCTGCGATCTGTCTCTTCCGTGACGCGGTAATGCATGATCGCACCGTTCGGGCCTGTCCCCGCAATCGTCTCAAAGCTGATATCTTGGAGCGCATTATCCCGCCGACGGTACTGCTCAAGCTGGGTGACGACCTGCGTTTCGGAGAGGCTACCGGACGGTTGAGCGTCCAGCCACGAGAGCATCTCGACCATCGCAGCGCCATCGCGCAGGTGCGCCTCCGCGCTGCCCGCAATCTCGGCGGCGTTCTTGCAGGCCTTGGGAATGGCGCACGGATCCTCGCCCCAGACCGGCGATTGGACCGCCTCCGCAACAACGACCGGCACCGATGATTTATCAAGCAGAACAGGTCCGTCGAGCGCTTGAATAGCGGCTAAGAACGTATCGGGGGCGTTGATGGTAATCTCTGGCCCCAGATGCCCGGAAAGTCCGGCGAGCTTTTCAGGCGACATGAACAGATCAACCGCGCCTGAGCTATGCAAAATCGCGAAGCCCTGCGCGATAGGGTTGCGCGGGATATCCGCCCCGCGAAGGTTCAGCAACCAGCATAGCGAGTCGGGCAAGGTGATAATTGCGTGATCCGACCCCGCCTTGGACAGCGCAGTACCAAGCCGCGCGCGCTTGCTGGCGTGGCTCTCGCCCGCAAAGTCAAGCGGATGCGCTTTTGCGGGCTCCATGGCGGGGGCAGGTTGATCTGGCCAAATGGCATCGACCAAATTCTTGGACGCCCGCAGCGTGATACCCGTATCCGCGAGCGCCTTTCGGAGCGCCTCAAGCTGATCCGCCGTGTGCAACCAGGGGTCAAATCCAACCGTACCTCCCTTTGGCAACGCGACTTTCAGCCAATCTGCCAGCCCGGTTTCCGGCCAAGGCACGGGCGTGAATTCTGCCGCGACTTGGGATTTGACCTGGGTGCGATAGCGCCCATCAATGAAAACGCCCGCTTCGTCCTTGAGCACCGCACAAAACCCCGCCGAGCCCGTGAACCCGGTAAGCCAGGCCAAGCGCTCGTCCCGCGCCGAGACATACTCGCCCTGATGCGCATCCGCGCGGGGCACCAAGAACCCGTCAAGCCCGGCTTTGCCTAGCTCTGCGCGCAGCGCCGCCAACCGAGGCGGGCCTTGTTCCGGGCGCGCTGTGACCTCGAAACTTTGAAACATGGACGGGCTCTTTCTCTCTATGGTATGAGTAAGGGGACTTTCGAAGATAATTTTATAATGACGTAATCGGAGCCAAAGTTGAAACGACTATTCATACCCTTATTGCTCTTCATTTTTGTAGCGCCTTTGGCGCATGGGCAAGCTTTAACACCATCCGAAGAGGCCGCCCGCACCGAGCGCCCTGCCACGCTTGCCGAAAGACAGCGCAAGAGCCGAGAATGCGGGCCGCAGTTTGAGTATGTGCAAAAGACCCCCTTTCGCATTGCCGAGGGCGTTGCGGGACCTGTTGTTAAAGGCAGCCCCGAGCAATTTCTTATCATAGTTTCGATGGTGCAACAGCCACCTGGAGAACAGGGGTTTGCGATCACACGATCCCACCCTTTGCCAAATGGTGGCTTCGCAAGTTTTGATTTTTGCAGGGCGGTGGAGTTGCTCATATTAGAGCCTCCCAAAAAACTACCAAGCACGCGTCGTATTTTGGCCTTTCAATTACGAAGGAATCTCAAAATCTTAAAGGATTATCCTAATACGTTTGCGACGAAGAAAGCCTTGAGACAGCTTCTTACTTTACCTGAACAAACCTATGTTCTTCTGCGCAAGGCCCCGGACTTTGATCCGGCAGAATGGGCCTATGAACACGGGGCAAATGTTTCTGTAAGAACGCCCGATATGCCAGCGGTGAAGTATTCAACCAAAGAAGAAGAAATCGTGCTATTTCCGATCTTAGCGAGTTGGCGCGAAGCACAGCTGAGCCAATAAAGCGTCAGACATTGAACTTGAGGCACATCGGCCCCGAACATATCTCCCGCGCAACAGGCACTGTTGCGCCGCGCCGTTCCGCCCC
>CAYWNJ010000121.1:0-6706 GCA_964459535.1 uncultured Rhodobacterales bacterium | reverse complement strand
GGTGTTCTTGCTGCGCAATTGCTCGGATGCAATGTTTGACAGTCGCACGCGGCCCTGTCTGCTCTATCAGATCAAGCGCTGTTCGGGCCCCTGCGTTGGTGAGATTAGCGAAGATGACTACGCGCTCTCGGTAAGCGATGCCGAGCGGTTTCTTCGGGGAAAGTCGACGGATATTCAGGCCAAGCTCGCCGCGCAAATGCAGGAGGCGTCAGACGCGATGGAGTTTGAACGCGCGGCGGCCTTGCGCGATCGGATCAAGGCGCTCACACAGGTGCAGACCACGCAGGGCATTAACCCAAAGACGGTTGGGGAGGCGGATGTGATCGCGTTGCATATGCAAAGCGGTCAGGCTTGTGTTCAGGTTTTCTTTATCCGGGCGGGGCAGAATTGGGGAAACCAGGACTTCTACCCGCGCGTGGGTGCCGAGGTTGACGCTGCCGAAGTTCTTGAGGCCTTCCTCGGCCAATTCTACGATACCAAAGAGCCGCCGCGCCAGCTGATCTTGTCCAATGAAATCGAAAGCCCGGATCTTATGGCAGATTTGCTGAGCCAAAAGCTGGGCCGAAAGGTAGAGATTTTGGTGCCGCAGCGGGGTGAAAAGGCAGAACTGGTCGATGCCGCGCTGCGCAATGCCCGCGAGAGCTTGGCCCGCAAAATGTCTGAAAGTGCGACGCAAGCGAAACTGCTGCGCGGCCTGGCAGAGGCGTTTGACCTACCTGCCCCGCCCAGCCGCATTGAGGTTTATGATAACTCTCACATTCAAGGCACTGATGCGGTTGGCGCGATGATCGTTGCAGGCCCTGATGGGTTTGCAAAGAATGCCTATCGGAAGTTCAACATTCGCGGCGAAGATCTAACCCCGGGCGATGATTTTGGCATGATGAAGGAGGTGCTCAACCGGCGCTTCAGCCGTTTGCAAAAGGAAGACCCGGATCGAAGCAAAGGGCTGTGGCCGGATCTTTTGCTTATTGACGGTGGCGCCGGCCAGGTTTCGGCGGTTGCGGAGATTATGGCAGAGCGCGGGCTTTCTGATATCCCCATGCTTGGTGTGGCAAAGGGTATTGACCGGGATGCGGGTAAGGAAGAATTCCATCGCATCGGAAAACCGCCCATGGCGCTGCGCCACAATGATCCCGTGCTTTATTTTGTGCAGCGGTTGCGTGATGAGGCGCATCGTTTTGCAATTGGCACCCACCGCGCAAAGCGCAGCAAAAGCGCGATGGCAAATCCTTTGGATGAGATCCCTGGCGTTGGTGCGGCGCGTAAACGGGCATTGCTTGCGCATTTCGGATCGGCCAAAGCGGTTAGCCGGGCCAACCTGGCGGATCTTCGTGCAGTTGACGGCGTCTCGGAGACGCTGGCGCAAAAGATCTATGACTATTTTCAGCAGAGTTAAGCGGCTTCCGTCGATGGTACTTGTCAAAGCGCGTCTATAGACTTTCTGTAACCACTTGCCGATGGTCAAGTGCGGGTATTCGCCGAAAAGCACGGAGGCATTATGGCTGTGATCGAAGATGACCTTATGGGCGACTTTTGGCCTCACGCGCAACCGGGCGGTGACGGGGCGAATTATGGCACGACTAGGTTCTCCCCCGAGGGGAGCTTCACCATCCGAACCTATCAAACCTTTACTCTGATCTATACGGTCGGTGAGTTTGGTCTCGACGATACTGGCGCAATTAAAATTGTCACGCGTTGGATGTCAGATAATGGGGGCATGCAGTGCAGCGACCCGGCGGCCCCGAACTATGTTCGAGCGGTGGCTTCAAACGGAGCCGCGTTAAAGCTCTATATGGAGCCCTATCCGCATCAGCGCCCCTGGTATAAGGGGCTGCGTATTTCGGTGGCGGGCGGGTATATGAGCCCCGGCGATACCATAACCGTCATTCTTGGCGACAAATCGGGAGGATCTCCGGGCTACCGCCTACAATCGTTCTGCGAAAGCGCGCATGAGTTTCGGGTGCTCGCTGATGTTTGTGCGACAGGCGTATTTCTTCCTGTTGGACGCCATGCGATCCAGCTTACCGCTGGGTCAGTAGCCCGATGGGTCCTGGTTGGACCGACTTTACGACGGGTAAGCGAGGCATTCACGCTTGGTATTCGTGGGGAAGATGCTTGGGGCAACGCCTCGGATCAACTCCCGCCCGGGCTGCGACTTGTCGCAGATGGCGACATTCACGGCTTGCCTACAGAGGTGCGGCCAGAGCCGGGGCAAAGAGGGATACGGGTGCCAGGGCTGCACGCGCGGCAAGCTGGAACCTATCGATTCCGCTTGCTCAGTGCAGATGGGACGGAGCTGGCCCGGTCGAACCCGCTGGTGGTGAGAGAGGATGGCCCAGCCTCCTATTGGGGTGATTTACATGGGCAGAGTGCTGAAACAGTCGGCATCAACCCGATCCGAGAATATCTCGAATTCGCGCGGGATGTCGCGTTCTTGGATGTCACTTCGCATCAAGCGAATGATTTCCAGATTACCAATGCATTCTGGCAGCAGATCAATGCGCTAACAGCCGAAATGAACCAAGACGGGCAGTTTACGGTTTTCCCTGGCTACGAATGGTCTGCAAACACGCCAATCGGCGGGGATCACAATGTTTTTTTCGCGCAAGAGGGGCGCGCCATTCGCCGGTCTTCTCACGCCCTGCTGACAGATCGCTCGGATATCGAGAGCGACGCCAATACGCTCCCGGCTCTCTTCGAGGCGCTCGAGGAAGAGGATTGCGTCCTCTTTGCCCATGTCGGCGGACGCCCTGCGGATATCAGCGCGGCAGAGCATCCACGGTTGCGCACGGCGGTGGAAGTGCATTCTGATTGGGGAACGTTCGAGTGGATTATGACCGATGCCTTTGCACTTGGCTACCGTGTCGGGCTGGTCTGCAACAGCGATGGGCATAAGGGCGCGCCCGGTGCTTGCTATCCCGGGGCTTCCGAATTTGGTGCTTATAGTGGGCTGACGTGCTTTGTTGCCGATACGCTCTCGCGTCCCGCGATCTTCGACGCGATGCGCAAGCGGCGGCACTACGGCACGACAGGGTGCCGTATGCAGATGGAGGTGATAGCGCATCTTGGCGATGGGGGCGCGGTCTATGCCATTGATCCTCGGGTTAAGGAAACCGAGCCCCTTACCTCTCGGTCAGCGCAGATGGGTGATATCGTGCGCGTTGATCAAGATCATGTGGATCTTGAGATTGCGCTTGAAACCCATGCACCTATCGAGCGGGTTGACGTCTTGAACGGCGCGCAAACGATTGAGACTTTACGTCCTTATGCGCCTGCGCCCGAAGGTCGGCTGCGCGTGCTATGGCAGGGGGCCGAGTATCGCGGCCGCGGTCGCACGACCCATTGGTCTGGTAAGATCGCGTTTGACCAGGCCCAGATCCAAGATTTTCGCAAAATTAACATCTGGAATTTAGATCGCCAATTTGAGCAGCAGAGCGCGCACTCCATCGTCTTTGATGCGGTGACGACGGGTAATTTTTGCGGCTGCGACATTTGGCTCAAGGATCAGACAGGTGAGATCAGCATCGAGACTGGCCTTGTCTCCGGGCGATTCCCTTTATCTGACGTCACTGATCAAGAAATCTGCCTGGAGGCTGGCGGTCTAGAGCGTAAGATCCGTCTTTATCGTCTGCCTGAGACATTGGCGTGTTGCAGTCTGCATCAGCGCTGCCGCGTCCCCCTGAAGCCGGACCAAGATAACCCACTCTGGATCCGAGTGACGACCGAGGATGGCTTTGTCGCTTGGTCAAGCCCGATCTATTGTTTGCGCTGAAGCGTGGAAATATCCTCTAAGCTGAGGAATCCGGTTGCACCAGGCGCTGCGTTTGCGCCTGGCGGCTCGTCGTAGCCGTCCAGCCACTAGGCATTATGCACACCTTATGAGGTCGGCGCGTCGGTCAGCGCAATCGGCCTATGTTGTACTCGCCCCGAAGTTTAGCTGCTCAGCGGAATACAGACTTCGGTCACTAAATCTTCGGGCGCGGTCTGCGACGGATCGTTAAGATAGACCTCATAGCTGGGATGCGCGGCGGGTTCTTCCTGTGAATTCGCAAGCCAGCTCCCATAAAGATAGTCATAGACAGTAGGCAGTCCGGCATAGGGCCCCTTATAGGTCAAGACCGCCGCGCGCCCGCCGGGGAGGTTATACGGCTCAAGCCCGTTTGGCACCGGAGTGCCCTCATTGAGCGTAACCGCAGCATGGCTGCGCAACTCGGATTCGGGCAAGCTGCTTGGATCGTCATGATAAATCGCGATGCCATTGCCAATTTTGCCTAGCAATCCGCGCGACACAAGGATCGCGTAGAGGCTTTCAAAAGCGCGCGATATCTCAGGATAGGCCCCTTGATGCGCAAGCGCAGCGAGGCGGAAAGGGGGCATTTCGCGAATTTCAACGTCATGCATTTGGTGATCTCCTTTTTGAATTCTGGTGGTGTCGAGAGGCATTTTCCCGATGGACCGAAACGTGCTTGGCGGGACGCCGAATATGTTGGAAAACGCGCGTGAAAAACTGGCTGGATCAGGATAGGCGACGCGCGCGCCAATCTCAGCGAGCGGCAAATTGCTTTGCACTACCAGAGTTGCGGCCCGATGCATTCGCAAGCGCTTCACGGCCGCAGCACATGTCTCACCAGTCATGGCGCGAAACAGTCGGTGCCAGTGAAAACGGCTCATGGCCGCGACCTCTGCCAATCGGTCGAGCGACAGGTCGGCGGCCGGATTGTCGTGGATATAGGCGATTACACGCAAGATTCGGTCTTCATGGCGGTTCATGTCCAAGCCCATAGCGCGGTTTGACTTTGCATGTCTTGCCAAGTTGCATCCGCCCCCGCTCACCCCTTATATCCCTAGCAAAGAGGAGAGCGCAGATGACTCAATATCTCGATTTTGAAAAGCCGCTGGCCGAGATTGAAGGCAAGGCAGAAGAACTCAGAGCCTTGGCAAGAGGCAATGCCGAGATGGATGTCACAGCCGAGGCGGCGGCGCTTGATGCAAAGGCCCGTGCACTTCTCGAAGAGCTTTACAGCGCGCTGACCCCATGGCGAAAATGCCTGGTGGCGCGCCATCCCGAGCGGCCGCATTGCGTTGACTATATCAATGCACTCTTCAAAGACTACACACCGCTCGCCGGAGATCGCAATTTTGCGGATGATCATGCGGTGATGGGGGGGCTCGCGCGATTTGAGGATCGCGCTGTGGTCGTGATTGGCCATGAGAAGGGAAATGACACCAAAAGCCGGATCGCGCGCAATTTTGGCATGGCGCGCCCTGAAGGTTATCGCAAGGCGATCCGTCTGATGGATCTAGCGCATCGGTTTCGCTTGCCTGTCATCACGTTGGTGGACACGCCAGGCGCCTATCCTGGCAAAGGTGCGGAAGAGCGCGGCCAATCCGAGGCGATCGCCCGATCGACGGAAAAATGCCTGCAACTTGGCGTGCCATTAGTCTCTATTATCATTGGTGAGGGCGGCTCGGGCGGGGCCGTAGCCTTTGCAACGGCGAATAAGGTGGTGATGCTTGAGCATTCGATTTACTCTGTTATCTCGCCGGAGGGCTGCGCCTCCATTCTTTGGAAAGACGCTGAAAAGATGCGCGAGGCGGCAGAGGCGCTGCGATTGACTGCGCAGGATTTGCATCAACTGGGTGTTGCAGACAAGATTGTCACCGAACCGATGGGCGGTGCGCATCGCGAGGCGCCCGCGGCAATCCAGTCGGTTGGGGAGGCGCTCAGCGCGATTCTAGCTGACTTAGATGGCCTTAGCCCTGACGAATTGATTGCACAGCGCAGACAGAAATTCTTGCAACTGGGCAACGAAAGCCTTGCCGCCTAGCGGTATTGGAATACAGTTTCTCGGATTACGTGCGAAAAACACATTGTTACCTATAAATTACCGTGTCTTATCCTAACGATGTTCTTTTTAGGGGTTTTTCTTAGCCCCTGAATAAAGGCGAGGGATGGATAATGCGTTTTTGGAAAAACGAGAGCGGCGCGGTGACGGTCGATTGGGTTGTTTTGTCTGCAGCGGCGATTGGATTGGGCGGCGCAGCTGTGTCTTCGGTCCAAGAGGGCCTCACGGTCTCCGGCTTGTCGATCGCTGACCAGCTTGAGAGCGCATCCTCGGGGATCTACTATGATAACGTGTTAAGCTCTTCTGACTTTAGCAACGGACTTGATGGCTGGGCCGGAACGACGACCAGAAATGTAAACGGCTTTGGATGGGTACTTGGGCCCATCAGTTCTTCGAATGGCGCCGAAATCGTGCAAAAAACATTTGAGATCCCGGAGGGTACGGAACATGCGCGCCTGGAATTTGACCTACTCGCCCTTGATAGTCTTGATAACACGCCTAATACGCCGCGCGCAGGGGTAGGAGAAGGGCCGGTTCTGTATGTCGATGGGATTGAGGTTGCGCGCGCCACCATTGATTCCGAGGCTGAGTGGAGGGTCGGAGGCGGCCAGTTGACAGAGTGGACGTTCCACGATCTTTCAGATGTCGGCATTACGGCAACGCTGCTAGAAGCGGGCGACCTTGGTGCATATTCTGGCGCGGCAGGGCACACGGACAGTAGAACGCGCGTACAAATCACCGTGGATAACCCGAGCGCCGAAATAACAATGGGGTTGGGCGTGGTTTCTAACCAGTCATTTCGCGATGAAAGCGTCGCGATTGACAATTTCTCTTTGAAAATTCCATCGCAGTCGACGGAT
>CAYWNJ010000120.1:0-6747 GCA_964459535.1 uncultured Rhodobacterales bacterium | reverse complement strand
GCGGCATAATGCGCGTCGAGCACCGCGGGCTCGATCAGCGCGTTCATCTTGGCCCAAAGCTGCGCCGGTTTGCCCGCTTTGGCCTGTGCGCTTTCCGCCCGGATCAGCTCCAGCAGGCGGGGTTTGAGCTTTTTCGGTGAAATCGCGAGGTTTTCCAGCGCCTTGGGCGGCGCGTAGCCAGAGAGGTAGTTAAAGACCTTCGTGGCATCCCGGCCGAGCGCGGGATCACAGGTAAAAAGCGAGAGGTCCGTATAAACGCGCGCCGTGATCGGGTGGTAGTTGCCCGTGCCGTAATGGGTATAGGTGACCAGCCGCGCGCCCTCGCGCCGCACGACGGTGCTGATCTTGGCATGGGTTTTGAGGTCGAGAAAGCCATAGACGACATGAGCCCCTGCCCGCTCAAGCCGCCGCGATTGGCGGATATTGGCCGCCTCGTCAAAGCGCGCTTTTAACTCGACCAGTGCGGTAACGGACTTACCTGCCTCCGCCGCCTCGCACAGCGCCTCGACAATGGGCGAGTTCTTTGACGTCCGATAAAGCGTCTGTTTGATCGCAACGACATCTGGATCCCGCGCGGCTTGGTTGAGAAAGCGCACGACCATGTCAAAGGTTTCATAGGGGTGATGCAGCAGCATGTCCTTTTGCTGGATCGCGGCAAACATGTCCCCGTCGAAATCGGTGACGCGTTCGGGCACGCGCGGTGTAAAACTCGGCCAGAGCAAATCCGGGCGGGCATCAAGAACAAGCTCGGACAGATCCGCCATGCCAATCATGCCGTCCACCTCGATAATCTCATCTGCGCTGACATGAAGATTGCTCATAACAAGCGCCTTGAGCCCTTTGGGAGCGCCCGCAGACAGCGTCATGCGCACCACTTCGCCCCGGCGGCGGCGCTTCAGCGCGACTTCGAATTCACGCACGAGATCCTCGGCCTCGTCCTCGACCTCTAGATCGCTGTCGCGTAGAACTCTGAATTCAAAATGGCTTTTCAGCTTATAGCCAGGAAAGAGGTTGGTGACGTTCTCCAGGAGTAAGACCTCCAGGGGCAAAAACCGCTGGTGTGTCCCGGGCAAGCGAATAAAGCGATCAATTTGCGCCGGGATCGGCAGCAGCGCTTGAAGCGTGCGCTTGTCCGCGCTGCGTTCAAGTTCGAGCGCGAGCGCGTAGCCCGTATTGGGGATGAAAGGAAACGGGTGCGCCGGATCAATCGCAAGCGGGGAGAGAACGGCAAAGACCGAATTCAGAAAATATGACGCCAAAAACGCGTGATCTTGGTCTGTCAGATCGGAGGCCGAAAGCAGATCTATCCCCGCCGCCTCCATCTCTTTGGTCAAGCTTTTGAGCACGCGGTCCTGGGTGCGCATCAAGCGCCGCGCCTCTTCGTCAATCAGCACGAGCTGCTCTGAGGGGCTCAGCCCATCGGCAGCGGGCGTTGTATTACCCGCAAGCGCCAACTCGCGCAGGCCTGCGACGCGCACGGTAAAGAACTCGTCCAGATTGGCCGCGCCGATGGAGATGAAGCGCAGGCGCTCCAGCAAAGGGACACGCGGGTTTTCGGCCTCCTCCAAAACGCGCCAGTTAAAGGCAAGCCAGCTGAGTTCTCTGTTAAAATAGCGCTCGGGGCCAGAGAGATCCAACTCTGGCAGAGCGCGCGCGGACGGATAGGAAGCGTTTAAAAAGTCAGTCTCTATCATAAGTCACATATAGGAAGCTTTTCTAAGAACGCCGCATTCAGAAGATCAGCTTAAGGCAAAATTCGTGAAATTTTTGTGACATCTGATCAGGCCGTTTCCGATAGCTGTCATTGAGATCCGCCCAGCGCTAGCTTAGGGTCAGGATCTATCGCTTGCATCCACGCGCCAAAAGGACACCAGCACCATGATCGCCTATGTCACCGTTGGGGCAGATGATATTGCGCAGGCCAAACGATTTTACGCCGCTTTCCTGCCGACCCTGGGCTACACGCTTGAAGAGGGACCCGAAGGCCTCAGTTACGCGCTGCCCGCCATGCCCGGACAGTCGGTCATCCCGCCTGATTTCTATGTGAAGTCCCCTTACGACGGGCGCTCCGCTTCGACCGGCAATGGGTCGATGGTTGCGTTCGAAGCGCGCACGCAAAAGCAGGTGCGTGATCTTCATAGCGCGGCACTTGCCGCTGGCGGGCACGATGAAGGGGCGCCAGGTTTTCGTCCCTCCTATGGTCCAAAATTCTATGTTGGTTACCTTCGAGACCCTCAAGGCAACAAGATCGCTCTATTTTCGAGCACTCCGGTTGAGCCGGGACGAGACGACTAGAGTCAGGATTGCATGAGCATCAGGCCCCCTCTCGGCTTTGTCTCGAACATGAGTTTAAATGTTTGATGTTTCCGATGAAATAAAAGAAGCCTTAATCGGTTGAACGCGTGCGCGCCAAATTAGCGTAACGGACCATAAATTGCGCAGCGGAGGGCGGGACAACCCGGCTGGGCGGGGTCATCAAGAGGCGGCCAAAGAGCGCGCGATAGGGCTCTTGCTCCATCAGCACCTCGAAACGCGCTTTGCGCCAAGCTACACCCGCAGCGTGTAGCTCAAGGATGATCTCGTCTTCCAACGCACTACGTTCGGCCGCCGCGCGTTCCGATAGTTGCTGGATCGAGAGATCTTCCTCTTGGTTGAAATTCCGTTCGACCCAATAGTCGACGTCTAAAATTTGGTCGGAATGTACCGCCCGCCCGCGATCTGCTTTCAACACATAGCTTTCCATCGCGCCAAGCGGATAGTGGTTAAGTTGCGCTAACGCATAGTTTGAGCGTCCGAAGCTGGAAAAGACCCGCTTTGTCTTGAACTGCGCATCAAGCTGGCGGCCTTCGCCGTCATACCACTGCACCGCGTCCAGCCGTTCGGGAACTGGATCACGGGGACGGTGTACGCCGGGCTTACGATAGCTTCCATCGTTGCGGTAAAGCGTCTTAAACATCGCGGCTCGCCAGGGCCAATGCATTACACTCGGCGCCGCGCGGGTGAAGGTCTGGGTGACCGGGGCGTCGGCGTAGCGGGTATGGCCCGCATTGCCAAAAAGGCGCCAGGTTAGGGTGATGGCCGTCGCCGCAGGCAAGGCCGCGATCAAATCGGGCAAGGTGCGCTCTCCGACGTGAACATTAACGAACTCGTCCACATCTAGGGGCAAGATCCAATCCGCCATCTTGACGATATCGAGCTGTGCCGCACTCTTAAGGGCCGTGAATTGAATGCCGCCCTTTTCATAGGGGCCTTCATTGCGCACATGCTGCAGCGCACCCTTGGCGGCCAGGGCATCAAGCAGGGCATCGGTCCCGTCCTGGCAATCATTTGAGAAAACCAAAAAGTTTGTCACCCCGCAGGCGCGGTGATGGGCCAACCATTCGAGCAAGAACGCCGCCTCGTTGCGCACGCACAAGATCGCAAGAATCCGCATGCGCCCCGATCCTAGCTTTCCAGATCGAGCGCCAGCGCATAGGCCACGCGCTCCATCCCCGTGAGCTTAACAGAAAGCGCTTGCGTATAAAGCTCTTCGAACTCGGGCATTGTGTGTAGCTCAGCGGCCTTGGCCTCGTGCCAGGCAAAACCAGCCGCGTGCAAATCGCGCAGCGCCTTATCTTGCAAAAGTTGGTCATACTCGGCGCGCAAGCGTGGGAGGTTTCGTTTGATCGTAATGTCTTGGACATCCGACCAATCCATGCGGATCCAATAATTAAGGCCGATGGAACGATCTACATGCAGCGCCCGCCCGCGTTGACGTTTGACCAAGAACGACTCCGCCGAGCGCAGCGCATAATGGTTTAGTTGAATAACATCATAACCGATGGATTTTTTGGAGCTTCGCCATCCCTTTTCAATCGCCTCTCGGGTCATGTCCTTGCCCGAGCCGTTAATCCATTTGACCTGCGCTTCAAACGATTTGTCCAATTTGTTGGGACGATGACAGCTAAGCTTTTGATACGCCCCAATGTTGCGCAGCATCGTCTTAAAGCCCCACACCGTATGCGGCTTTGGGCAATATTTCGGCGCGCAGGTCTCAAACTGATCAATGACAAAATCATCGCGCAGCCGCAGCACGTTGTTATGTCCAAAAAGCCGCCATGTCATCGCGATATTGGTGGCGTCCGGCGCAAGCTCGAACACGTCCGCCAACGTGCCATTGCCGATGCGCACATTTATATACTCGTCAATGTCGATGTGAATAAGCCACTCAGCCTGTTTCACAATCGGCTCTTTGAGCGCTTGATTGAGGGCATATTGCTGGGGCGATTTCCCCTTCCAAACGTCATTGTTGCGATGCTCAACGATGCCCATGGATTGCAAGCGGTCCAAAATTTCTGCCGTCCCATCGCTGCAATCATTGCTGTAAATCAAGAAGTTATCGACCCCAATGGCGCGGTGATAGGCAATCCATTCCAGGATATAGGGCGCCTCGTTTTTCATACACCCAATAATCACATTGCCGGAATTGCCGACGGGTAGCGTGCGCTTTGGTACAGCCGTATAAGCGGGGGCCTGCGCCGTTTCGTCCACTGCGCCAATATTGTTATGGGGCGCAAAGCGTGAATTGCGCAGCGTTTGAAACTTTTGAACCGCCAAAGGCGGCAGAAGCGCGCGGGCGCTTTCAGAAAGACCATCCGCCGATGCGTCCGGCTTATCCGCCACGTCCGATACGGGATCAGGGCGGGGCTCTGGAGGCGCGGGGGCGGCCGGTGGCTCTTGCGGCGCGACCTCTTTGATCTTGGGCATGAAACCGACAAGATATTGCGTAGCGCGAAAGCCAAAGGCAGGGTCTGCTTCCTCCCAAAGAGGAACCTGGGGCGGCGGTGTGAAGGTTTCTGGCTGCAAGGCGGGGTGAGCCTGAGCCAGTGCCGCATTTTGCGCTTCAAAGCGTTTTGATATGGGGAAAAGGCTGCCCGCATCTATTGGCGCGCCCGATACCTCAAGATCGCCAATAAACCCGCGCCATTGCCGCCGCGAGATGAAGCGCGTGCGGTCTTGCAAGATTTGGAGCAACAGCGCGTTCAAGCGGCGCCCACGGGTCAGCCAAGCGGCAGCGGGTTGGTCCGCGATCTCGCTTGATCCTGCTTTGCCAATTGTCGCGTCGATATTAAACGTCGCACGCAATTCTTCGGTCACATTCTCAGCAGCAAAGCGCGCTGCGTCATAGCTGCGCAAGGTCACTGTGCCTGCGCCAAAGACACTTTCCCAAAATCGGATAAGCCCTGCATAGTCCAGCCAAAACGGGGGTGTTTGGCTTTCTACGAAAAGCCCGACTTCGGGATCAATTTTAGGTGCGCGCGCCAGGCAGGCGGACCACCAATCCTCGGCCTCGCAAAGCGCGAGCTCTTCGGTCAGCGTCGTGCTGCGCCCCTCGAATACCTGTTGGGCGTAGTGGCGTGCCAGCAGCCGAGCGGGCTCATCCACATGCGCCACCAAGCGGATATCGGCGGAAAACTGGCCTAGCAGCGCCTTAAGCCGCTCAAGCTCAGAGACCCGGTGCAGCGACGCGCCAAGTTGCGAGGCTGTGACGATCAAATCCGTCGGACGCTTGCTTTCAATTTCGCGGGCCAAATCTCCAGCGATTATCTTGTAAAGACCCGCCTGCTTTTCAGCGCTGAAATGCCCGCGGTTAAACCGCAACGGATCCACATGGTCTGGATCCGTGATCGCCATAAAAAGACGGGTATGGTTTTTTCCCCCCAGGCTCTGGGGCAACAGATATCCTTTCGACGCCAATTGATCGCGCTTTTTGGCCAGCACAGCTTGCAAGCGATCCGCGCCGACATGCTCAAGGCCAATGTGAAGGTGAATACGCATCTAGGCCCTTTTATACTCTAAGTTGCGGTTCAGATGCCCCCACCATGGCAACGGGCAGCCCAAAAATTCAGCGATTTGATCCGGCGCCGCCGGGTCTTCGATATCAAACTCTAAGAATTGAGAGGATCCCTGAAAAATGTTGCGTAAAAACGCGTAATGGCTTTCGATCCAGGCCGTCCTCTCTTTTGTCGTGCTGCCATATCCATTGGGCAAACCGGGGACATTTGCGGCAGGCAGGCGCGATACCCCAAGATTGGACCATCCGAGCATAGATTGCGACAGGGCAAACGGATCGCGTGAGGAGGCAAGGAATTTCACGTCGGGGTGATACAAGCGTATCGCTTGGATCAAGCCATAGTCCATTTGTGGCCAAAGATTGCGGCCCTCAAGAAGCAAGCTTATCTCAGCCAGCGCCGTAAACTCACCGAGCAGGGCACCCGGATCCCCACTCTCAAAGCGGCCTCTATAAAGCAGTTCAGCCACGAACTTGCCCGCAATCGTAGGATCATCCGTTCTATGCGGGGCGATAATATGATCGGCCGCTTTATAACCTGCGATGCGCAATGCCCGACCTAGGGTGGTCGTCCCGGTTTTGGGCAGGCCAAGATTAACAACTTTCAACCCCATCTTACCCCTCAAAATCGAGCCCAAATGCCGCAATCAATTCTTCCTCCTTTGGGGGAACCTCGGACGCCGCGCGCAGCTTTTTTTGCAGCTCTTGAAAATGCGGAAGCTCCAACAATTGATCGCGCTTTGCTTGATGAAGCGCAACCGATTTGTCATGCAGTTGTTTGATTTCAGGGTATTTCTCGAGGTTTTCCACTTCGTCCTTTAGTCGGGGCAAAAGGCGTAGGATACTTCGATCTTCCCAAGCCGGATCGTTTCGCTCGCGCCAATCGTCGTGTCCTGGTCGAAGCGAAGATCCACGGC
>CAYWNJ010000119.1:0-6749 GCA_964459535.1 uncultured Rhodobacterales bacterium | reverse complement strand
CAAATCCCCATTTCTTGCCGGATGGAAAGCCCGCGCCGCCCAGGCCGCGTAAACCCGAGGCAGCTATCTGCGCTTGCACAGCCTCCCAATCGCCCTTTTCGCGTAGCTCTTCGAGCTTGCGATATCCGCCCGCTGCACGGTATGCGCCGAGTGCCTCATAGTCTGGGATATGCGCATGAGTGTCCTGCGCGGCGATGGCGGCGTGAACCTTTTCGACATTTGCATGGTCGATATGGTTATGGCCAATTTCGAGCACGGGCGCAGTGTCGCAACGGCCCATGCAAGGGGCGCGCAGCACCCGCACTTCCGCCGGATCCAAGCCAGCCTCCAAAGCGGATTTCAGTTGCTGCGCCCCAGCCAGTTCGCAAGAAAGCGAATCGCACACGCGGATCGTCAGGGCAGGTGGTGGGGTCTCGCCCTCTTTGACCACATCGAAATGCGCATAGAAAGTCGCGACTTCATAGACCTCGGCCATCGAGAGGCGCATCTCTTCGGCCAGCGCGCGCAGATGTGCGGCAGAGAGGTGCCCATATTGGTCTTGGATCAGGTGCAGGTGCTCGATCAGCAAGTCCCGACGACGGGGCGCGTCGCCAAGCAAGGCCCGCACCTCTTCCCAGGCTTGATCCTCCAGCGCGCGGCCTTTTGGGCGGACCCGGCCTTTGCCGCGGCCTGATTTCCAAACCCCGTCCGCGCGCTTTTCGTCGAGTGCCATGATGTTGCCTCCTTGGCCGGTGCCCTTACAGCGCGCACCCTAACCAGATTAGCCGCATACTGCGAGCGTCAAAAGCGACGCCTGAGGGCTCATTTTCGAGGCGCTCAGGTGTCATGCGCGCGGCCAGGGTGATTTGGTGTTTCTAGAGGCATTCATACTTGCGCTCTCCCTGTTGCCGTCGAATAGTGGCGTTGCGCGGTTTGTGCGAAATATTCTTTGAGAGTATCGTCTGATGTTACGTCTTTTTCTAATCCTGGTGGCGCTTGCAAGCCCGATTTCAGCGGAGCCTATGAGCGCGGCCGAGTTCGAGGCCTACACGACGGGAAAGACATTGTTTTATGGCCGCGACCAAGAGCTTTTTGGTGTTGAGGAATACCTTGAGGGTCGGCGGGTGCGTTGGTCGTTTCTCGATGGGAAATGCCAAGAAGGGTATTGGTATGAGGAGGGTCCGCTCATTTGCTTTGTTTATGAGACGGGGCTTGATCCGCAGTGTTGGACCTTTGAGCTTGCCTCCGGCGGCCTCGTTGCGCGATTCGAGAATAATCCAGCGTCGCGCCCGCTTTATGAGGCGCGAGATACAGGTGAACGGATGGTATGCCTAGGTCCTGAAACAGGGGTCTAGAGCTTTTCCTGATTGGCTTTGATCCTCAGGCAAGCTTCTTTTCTATGGCCAGCCAAATTTTCTCGGCGACGTTGATATTATCAAAACGCTCCAGCTCTTGAATGCCTGTAGGAGAGGTCACGTTGATCTCGGTGAGATGCGTACCGATGACATCAATACCGACAAATATTTGTCCCTTTTCTTTTAGGATCGGGCCAATCGTATTACAGATTTCTATGTCGCGTTCTGTCAGCTCGATCTTTTCAGGACGCCCGCCAACATGAAGGTTTGACCGGGTCTCCCCTGCCGCCGGCACGCGGTTGATTGCGCCAACAGGGGCGCCGTCCACCAGAATAACGCGCTTATCGCCCTTAGAAACTTCGGGAAGAAACTTTTGAACGATGAGCGGCTCACGGGAAACGGCGGAGAAGAGCTCGTGCAAGCTGGCCAGATTCCGATCATTCTTGTCCAGCCGAAATACCCCGGCCCCGCCGTTGCCATAAAGCGGTTTAAGGATAATATCCTGATGCTTGCCCTTAAACGCCTTAATCGTTTCAAGGTCATGTGCGATGGTGGTCGGCGGGGTAAGCTGCGGGAAATCCAGAACAAAGAGCTTTTCCGGTGAATTTCGTACCCAAAACGGATCATTCACGACCAAGGCTTGGCCTTTAAGCCTGTCAAGCAGATGGGTGGAGGTGATGTAGTGCATATCAAAAGGAGGATCTTGGCGCAGCCACACCACATCCATGGAGGCAAGCTCGACCTCGCGTTCTTCGCCAAGCGCCGCGTGGTCACCTTGCATCCGCTGCACCGCGAAATCATGGCCACGGGCGATGATGCGCCCCTCTTGATAGGACAGATTGTCGGGCGTGTAATAAAAGAGCGAATGGCCGCGCGCTTGTGCCTCTTCGGCGAGGCGGAAACTACTGTCGGCGGTAATGTCGACGGACATGATAGGATCCATCTGAAACGCGATTTTCATGGTTTTGCCCCCATTTGATATCCAGGCCGGTCTGCAAAAGCGGCGCGCCGCACTCGGGTTCAATCGTAGTTCACAACATTTTCCAAGATCTGAACAGCGCCCAGTGCATCTAATAGCGCGACGTCAAAGCGCAACTCGGGTATATCATTCGGATACCGCTCGGCAGTAAATTCTTCGGCAGCTCGGTAAATCCGCTGCACCTGTCTACGGGACAGGTTGGCAAGGGCGTGATCAAATGTCTTGCTCATCTTGACCTCGACAAAAACCAATCCCTCGACCCCTTCCAGTATAAGATCAATCTCTGCCGCCTGGCCTCGCCAGCGTCGCTCTAGGATCGCGTAGCCGCGACGTTGATATTCTAACGCGACACGTTCTTCTGCGGCGGCGCCTGCCAGGTGAGACATCTGCCCCCGGAATTGGTTTGAAGGGTCAACATTGCAGTGGCCGCCAGCATCTATGCTTGGCTTTCGATCAACAAGGCGCGTGTCAGCTCTGGCCATCCGTCATTCTGCCTTGCTCAGCTCAAGCGCGGCTTGATACACTGAGCGGCGCGGCAAATCGTGCGCTTTTGAGACCATATCAACAGCATCGCGCATGGACATCCTTTCCAAAGCATCTTTGAGTTCAGACGTCACATCAATTTCACTAATTTCTTCTAAATTTCTTGCAATGAGGACACAGATCTCCCCTTTTGGCGGATTTGTTTGGACTTGTTGCGCCAACGCGCCGAGGCTTCCCGCACGGCATTCTTCAAATTTTTTCGTCAGCTCGCGGCAAATGACCGCCTGCCGTGCCTCGCCGAGAATCGCGCTAGCATCGCTCAGCATACGGCCGATCCGCTTGGGGCTTTCGAAATAGACCAGCGTTGCCGGAATTTGGGCATGCGCGCTAAGGCGTGCCCGTCGCGCGCCTTCGGCGCTGGGAAGAAAACCAGCAAAAAAGAACGCATCTGTCGGCAAGCCGGCAATTGACAAAGCGGTAGTAACAGCGCTTACGCCCGGCGCAGCGGTTACATAGATGCCAGCTCCTTGCGCGGCGCGGACCAGCTCGAACCCAGGATCCGCAATCAGCGGCATACCCGCCTCGGACGCGTAGGCCACCGCATGTTTGCGGGCATGTTCGATCAAATTGGTAATGCGGTCTGGAGGGCTGTGGTCATGCAGGCTGAGCAGTTTGCGCCCATTCAAGCTGATCCCATGGATATCAAGGAGGCGGCGCAGGCTGCGGGTGTCCTCTGCGGCCAAAATCTCGGCGCTGGCCAGGGTGTCGAGCGCGCGCAATGTTATGTCTCGGGCGGTTCCAATTGGTACGCCGACAAGGTAGATCCCCGCTTTCAGCTGGGATATCTTGAAATTCAAACTGGACCCACCTCTCTGTACGTCTATTATCGTGCTTATCCGACGGGCCGCGATATGAGGCTGTCTAGCATTGCAAGGAGTTCCGCTATGTTTGCGTTTTTCTCGTCTGCGCGCAAGGCGCTCTCGCCCGTTCTGCTGCTCTTGGCTGCGGCGGTGCTCGCGGCCTGTGACGCATCTATGTTGGGGGGGCTGACCGGGGGCGGGCAGCGTATCAATGCGCGCACACCCATTCCAGTGGCTCTGCTCGTGCCGCGTGGGGGCACGGAGACGGATAATCTGTTGGCCGACAATTTGGAGAACGCCGCGCGGTTGGCCGCCCTTGATGCGCAAGGGGTGGTGATTGATTTACGGGTTTACGCCACGGCGGGCGATCCAGCCCTTGCCGGAGCGGAGGCCGCGCGTGCGGTTTCTGACGGCGCTAAGATCATCGTTGGGCCGCTTTATGCCGAAGCGGCCAATGCTGCCGGCGTCGCTGCGGCACGGGCCAATGTGAACGTTTTAGCATTCTCCAACAACCCAACGATTGCGGGGGGGAATGTTTTTGTATTGGGCGCGACGTTTGAGAACACGGCCAATCGGCTGGTAAGCTTTGCCAAGTCCCAGGGCCGGGATCGCATCGTTGTTGTGCATGCGCGGGATGTCGCGGGCCAGCAAGGGCGCAGCGCGATCCAAGGTGCGATTGTACAGAACCAAGCCTTTCTGCAGGGGACAATCGATTATCCGCTGTCGCAGCAAGGTGTGGTGACGGCTGTGCCGCATATCAAAAACGTCGTCGATAGCACTGGGGCGAATGCGGTGTTTATGACCTCGCCAAGTTCATCCGCGCTGCCGCTCCTGACACAATTGATGCCAGAGCAAGGCATTGATCCAGCGATGGTCAAGTTTATCGGCTTAACCCGTTGGGACATTCCCCCGCAGACGCTGGCGCTGCCAGGGTTGCAGGATGGCTGGTTCGCGCTGCCTGATCCAATCCGAAGCCGGGCCTTTGAGCAGCGGTATCAAGAAGCTTATGGCGAAGCGCCGCACCCGCTGGCTGGCGTTGCTTTCGACGGTATTGCAGCGATCGCAGCGCTCGCGCGGGAGGGACGTTCGGATGCGCTGACCAGCGCTGGGCTGACCCAGGCAGCGGGGTTTGAAGGCGCGAATGGTGTCTTTAGGCTCAAGGCGGATGGAACGATCGAGCGCGGCATGGCGATTGCGACCGTCAGGAACCAACAGGTTGCGATCATTGATCCAGCGCCGCAGAGCTTTAGCGCGGGTCCAGGCTCGTAGCTGCACACCCCGGTGAACGCTGTGGATGTCATACCTCTTTGGCCTGGATTTTCGGGCCAATTGATCTGTGACGAGCAGCAGATTTTTGATCTTGGCGCGTGGGAAGCGATCCTACAGCGGCCCGCCGCCGAGTTGCGCAGTGCGGCGGTAGAGCATTTGCGCGCTGTCCAAAAAGCCGGGCGCGCACACATTGCTCAGAGCTTTGCGGGCCGGCCGTTTGCTGCGCAGGAAGTCACCGCGGCCTATACCTATTTAACCGATTGCACCGTGCGTGCGACGTTGGAAGTGGCGTTAAAGCTGCACCCGAAGGGTAGCCAAACAACGACAGACCGGCTTTCTATCATCGCGGTTGGCGGTTATGGGCGGGGTGAAATGGCCCCGTTCTCGGATGTCGATTTGCTGTTTCTAACGCCCTACAAAATCACCCCTTGGGCGGAGAGCGTTATCGAGACAATGCTCTATATTCTATGGGATCTAAAGCTAAAGGTTGGCCACGCCGCCCGCACGATTGCAGATTGTATCCGCTATGGCACCGAGGATTTTACCATCCAAACCGCGCTGCTGGAGCATCGTGCGATTGCGGGAGATCAAGCCTTGGCCGATGAGCTTGCGCAAACGCTGCAAGCCAAGCTGTTCAGTGGCAACGCGCGGGCTTTTGTTGCCGCGAAACTGGCCGAGCGCGATGCGCGGCATGTGCGGCAGGGTCAGCGCTATGTGGTTGAGCCAAATGTAAAGGAGGGCAAGGGCGGTCTGCGCGACCTTCAATCCCTATTTTGGATCGCCAAATACATCTACCGGGTCCAAGACGCCGCGTCGTTGGTGGATATCGGTCTTTTTTCCAAAGAAGAATTTCGAAGTTTTATCGCAGCTGAGAGTTTCCTTTGGGCGGTGCGCTGTCACCTACACCTCGCGGCGGGACGCGCGATTGAGCAGCTGACCTTTGATATGCAGGTTCAGGTTGCCGAGGCGATGGGCTATGCGGACAAAGACGGTCGTCGCGGTGTTGAGATATTCATGCAAAAGTTCTTTTTGCACGCCACCGAGGTCGGTGATCTGACGCGCATTTTCCTGACGGGGTTAGAGGCCGAGCATCTTAAGGACGAACCGCTGCTTGAGCGCCTCTTCAAGCGTCCGCCCAAGGTGAAGGCGGGGTACCGTGTTATTCACAACCGATTAGCAATTGCAGATGACGCCCAGTTCTTATCCGACCCGATGAACTTGCTTCGGGTGTTCGAGGAAGGGCTGCGCACAGGGATGCTTATCCATCCCGATGCGATGCGCTTGGTTAAATCGAATTTGAGTTTGATTGATGGCGCGATGCGGGCAGAGCCCGAGGCACAGCGCATATTCTTGGATTTGCTGCTCAAGCACGGCAATCCGGAACGTGCGTTGCGCCGCATGAATGAGCTCGGTGTGCTCGCCGCCTTTATCCCTGAGTTTCGCCACATCGTCGCGATGATGCAGTTTAACATGTATCACCACTATACGGTTGACGAACACTCAATCCAATGCATCGCGCAGCTTGCGATGATCGAAAAGGGTGAGCTGATCGAGGACTTGCCCGTTGCCTCGTCGATCCTTAACGCCGGTGTGAGCCGCCGTATCCTCTATGTCGCGCTTTTGCTGCATGATATCGGCAAAGGGCGGCCCGAAGATCATTCCATGATTGGCGCCCAGATCGCACGCGCGGTTGCGTTTCGATTGGGCCTGAACGCGGATGAGGTTGAAACGGTAGAATGGTTGGTGCGCTATCATGCTTTTGCGCCATGGACGACATCAGCAGATGATAGCGCACGAACGAGTATAGCGTTTCCGCATCCTACA
>CAYWNJ010000118.1:0-6750 GCA_964459535.1 uncultured Rhodobacterales bacterium | reverse complement strand
ACAACTTCTTCAAGGCTGCAGGATATGAAACCGATTGAACAGGACACGCTCTAGACGGATTGGCTGCGATACGCTATAATTGAGACACTGATGCTCTATAGCGCTTCGGTTTAAACCTGGGGCATAATTGGCCGTGAGCGGATATTGCCACAGCGCACAAAGCCGGGCGAAAGCCAGACTGCGGGATGGTGATTGCGACCTCGATTCTGCGCGATTTATGGCAGCAACCACGGCGCGACACCCGAGTGAAGCACCAAGCTTAGCCCAAAAGCCAGCCCGGGGGGCGGTCTGGCTTTCGCCCGGCGGCCTGCGGCCTTTACTCCGGACGGGATGCTTTGGGGCAATGTCTGCTTCCGACCAATTGTGTCTCAGGTTCAAACCGAAACGCTTTGAATTCAAAAGCCGCCCCGGCTTTAAGCAAGGGCGGCTTTGTTCATTGGCTTTTGAGTGAGGGCCCACCCGCTGAGCTCGTTTGCTGCGCGCGTGGACCCTCTTTGCTCTGAGGTTGATAGGGGCTGACCCCTATCTCAGATTGAAGATTTCGATATACATGCGCGTATCGAACGGCACCCGCGCGCTGATCACATGCAGCGTGATAAAGTGGATGAACGGGTTTCCGGTGACCACTGTGAACGCAGCTTTGCCCATACCGACAAGCGTTTGTGTCATGATGATATAGGTAAGGCTGGTCAGCGCGATGCCCCAACTGCTGTAATCCACGCCAGGATCAAAGAGGCTGAACAGCGCATAGTAAAGGCCGCCAACCAGGATCACTGTGAGCTTATTGTCGATCAGAACGGCAATCCGCGGGATAAAGATCATATGCATCATCACAACCACCGGCAAGCCCGCGCCGAAGGTATTTATGAAGATGCCCCATGGCACACCTTGCGCATATTGGCCTGCCGAAATACCGCCAAGAAAGTCAGCGGCCTCTGTGATGATTGGCCCAAAGAAGTCGAACGCCCAATAGGCAACGATGATCCACATATCCCGGATCCACCGGAACGAGGAAAAGAGCTTGCGCAGGGAAAACCCACGTTGGCGCAACCAAAGCAGGGGCAGGATTGTGTAAACGATTGTGTAAACAACCACCCACAGCCACACATCCGCCTGCGTATGGCTGCCGGTCGTGTAAACGGCGGTGCCGGGGAAGTGCAGGCCAATGTCGAAAACATAGCCAAGGATGAATTGGGTGACGGCCAAGTAAACCACCGCCAGCCACGCCTCTCGCTTCGCGGTCGATTTATCGACGGCGTAAAGATCTGCCCAGGCAACAGCCTCCCGTTTGCGGGTCAGGAAAAGGAGCAGGAAAACGCAGAGTAAGATGACAGGAAAATACAGCGTCAAAAGCGACAAGAGGCCATCTTCGGCTATTGGCGAGACCGGTACGCCTGACGCCGTCAACGCAAAAAATATCAGCGTTGCGATGCCCCAAAAGGCAAATCCGCGTTGAAAAGTGGTGTTCTTTAGTGCATCTGTCATTGGCGTGTCCCAAGTTCTTGCTTGTTTTTGAGTGCCTTCGCCCTATCACTTTCAAAAGTGGAATGGGACTTACGAATTAGAAAGCGTGGTTTTCACAAATGAGAAAGACTGACACGCGGGGCGTGCCTAACCTGACCTATATCCAATCCTTCCATACGGTCGCGCAACATGGATCACTTGGCGCGGCGGCACGGGCGGATGGAACCAGCGTTCCGACACTCAGCCGCCATATAGCGGCGTTGGAGGCGATATACGGCGTTCGGCTGTTTGACCGGCGTGCGGACGGCTTATGTCTGACCGAGACCGGCGCGGTGCTGTTTGAGCATGCTGAGGCGGTGCGCGCGGCGGGTCAAAAGTTTGAGACCGCCGCCACGGGAAGAAACAACGACGTTGCAGGTATGGTCAGTATCTCTGTCAGTCGAAACTTTGCGAATTTCATCTTGCCCGAGATCATTGCGGATTTGGGCGTAAAGCACCCAGAAATTGACATCGAGATTATCGCAACGGACCAAACCTCAAATCTATTGATGCGCGAGGCGGATATTGCTTTGCGCATGTTCCGCCCCGAGCAATCCACGCTTTTTGCAAAGCAAGTCGGGACCATTCGGCTCGGCGCGTATGCCTCAAACGCCTATATTGAGCGGAAAGGGATGCCGTCTGATTTTTCTCAGCTCCCGCATTTCGACATTATCGGTGAGCAAAACAGCGATCAGATCAATCGCGAGCTTGAGAGCCTGGGCCTGAAGATGACTAGGGATGACTTCCGTTACCGCTGCGATGATCCGTTTGTGGCTTGGCGTCTTGTTGTTGCGGGGTGTGGCATCGGCTTGGGTCATACGCTGCATGCGGATCAGGATGAAAGGGTGGTGCGTGTGCTCCAAGATAGCCTTGATATGAGTCGGCCGCTTTGGCTCACTTCTCATGCTGAGCTAAAAACGAGCGCACGGATCAGAACGGTCTTCGACTTTTTGGCGGCAGAATTGGCGGCGAAATCAGCGACGTGACGCGGGATCCAATCAGAGTCCTACATTCATAGAAGATGCTGTGCCTGATGGGCGCCCCTAAATAGCGGCCTATGGAATAGGTTTGACAGCATATAATTAACAAGGCAATCTTTTCTGCATAAGCGGTTTGCTATTCGAACCGACATATAGTGAGCAAGACATGTCTAAATTCACCAACTTTGCGCTCGCCGCCGCGCTCGCCTTTACGGGGCTGACCGGGGCTGCGCAGGCCGAATATCCAGAAAAACCTGTCGAATTTGTGGTGCCCTGGCCTCCGGGCGATCTGGAAGATGTGTTAACCCGAATGATTGCCGAGGACTTCTCAGAGGCTTACGGCGTTCCGACCGCCGTCGTGAACAAGCCTGGCGGCGGGGCGGCCCGTTCCCTGGGGCCATTGAGGTCGCGACTGCGCCCGCAGATGGCTATACGATTGGATCGTTCATTATTGCGATCCCCGTTGTTGGCCCTCAAATCGGTATCCCAGAGCTGAACCCCGACCCCTTTGTGCCGCTTGGGAACTTTTTGACCTATCCTTTCGTGATCGCTGCGGGCGGCGATGCGGCGTATAGCTCGATGGCGGAGCTTGCGGCCTATGCGCAGGACAATGAGGTTGTCTTGGGCCATTTCGGTGCGCCGCTTGTGCCAACTCGGGTCACGCTGGGCTTGGCCAAGGAAATGGGCTTTTCCTACGCGTCCGACGCGGCTTTTGACGCGCTGGATTGCAATACGCTGGCGTCAGGCGATGTCGATGTGATCAATACGACACTGCAACTGATCCTGCCGTGTCTGGACGATGTAAAGATTCTGGCCTCCATCGGCGCAGAGCGGATCGGTTTGACACCTAATGCGCCCACGGTGGCGGAATTGGCACCGGATCTTAACGTGTCCTTGTGGAACGGCCTTTTTGTGCGCGCGGAGACGCCAAAAGAGGTGCAAGACAAGATTATCGCTGTGGCCGAAGAAACCATGATGTCCGAGCGGGCGCAAAAACTAGCGGCAGAGACCGGCGCCTTGGTCTATTGGCAGCCCGCCGCAGAGGTTACTGCTCAGATTGAGAGCGATATTGCAACGCTGGGCCGTATCCAAGGGTTGCTCTCCGAATAGGACCAATGGAAACGCTTCACTCCTTGTTCAAGCGTTACCGCAGGCCAGGCGACATTGTGTTCGCCTGGTTTGCTTTGCTCGTGTCGGTTTTTCTTTTGTCACAAGTGATGGATCAAACCGCCTGGCGCAGCGGCGGAAAGCTATTCGCGCAGCCGCGCTTTTGGCCAGCACTTTCCCTCAGCGGCATGGTGATTTTCGCCGCGCTTCACCTCTTGGGATCCTTCTTATCCGAGCGCATTGACGGGCGTTGGCGAGAGGTTTGGGTATGGATCGCCGCGCTTGAATATGCGGGTTGGTTTATCGCCTATGCCCTTGCGGTGCCCTACCTAGGGTATCTGCCAAGCACTGTTTTGTTCGGCGTGGGGCTCGCGCTGCGGGCAGGCTACCGCAAAGGGTTACCCCTGGCCATCGCCGCGCTTGCGGCGTTCAGTATTGTCGTGCTCTTCAAAACGCTGCTAAAAGTCAATCTGCCCGCGGGTCTGCTCTATGACCGCCTGCCCGACGGTTTGCGGCAAATCATGCTGACATATTTCTAAGGAAAGGCGCGGGATGGAAAACCTGATCGCTGGGCTAGAGATGCTGGGCCGTTGGGATGTCCTGATCGCTTTGCTCGTCGGGTCTATCGGCGGTGTCATCATCGGGGCCATTCCGGGCGTTGGACCGGCGGTTGCCATTGCGATTTTGCTGCCTGCAACCTTTTCGCTTGACCCGATTGTCGGGCTGACCCTGCTCCTCGGGATATATGGCTCGTCCATGTATGGTGGGGCCATTCCGGCGGTTTTGATCAATACGCCGGGAACTGCGGTCAATGCGCTGACCTCATATGACGGCTATCCTATGACCCAGCGGGGCGAGGCGCATCGCGCCGTGTCCTTGGCCTATTCCGCCTCGTTTTGGGGCGGCATGTTTGGCATCCTCTGTTTGATTCTGCTCTCGCCTGTGCTGGCGTTGATCGCGCCGATGTTTGGCAGCCGAGAGATTTTTCTTGCGGCGCTTTTGGGCATCATTCTTGTGATCCTGGCGCATCGGGGCCAGATTTTTGTTGCGGGCTTCTTGGCGATGTTTGGGATATTTCTGCAAACCGTCGGCCTGGACGCGGTGACCTATACGCAGCGGTTCACCTTTGGCTTTTCGTTCCTCTCGTCGGGGATCAACCTGATTGTTGTGGTCCTGGGCCTCTTCGCGCTCAGCCAAGCGTTCTTCCTTTTAACCGCGCCAGAAAGCCGTCCCGAGATCAAGCCGGTCACCGGGCGCATCACGGCGGGGATCAAAGAGCTTTTACGGCATAAGCGTGTGGCAACTGTCGCCTCGGGCTTTGGCGCTATCCTGGGGATGATCCCGGGTACGGGCGAGTTCACCGCGCAATTCATGTCTTATACCTATGCGCAGAAAACCTCGAAAGATCCGGCGGGTTTTGGCAAAGGCTCCCCAGAGGGTTTGATTGCCTCAGAGGCGGCGAATAATGCGGTTCCCGCTGCGGCGATGATCCCGCTGCTCGCGCTTGGCATTCCGGGCGAGGCACTGACCGCGATGATGTTGTCGGTCTTTTATGTTCATAACGTCATCCCTGGCCCGCAGCTTTTTCAAAACAACATTGATCTGGTCTATGGCCTCTATTTCGCGCTGATCGCCCTTAATGTGATTGTCGCGGTGTTTCTGCTCTTTTCAACCAACCTGCTGACAAGGATTGTCCAAGTGCCTACCCGCTTTCTTGGGGTGATGATCCTGCTGCTTTCTTTCGTGGGGGTCTATTCGCTGCGCAATTCCCTGACCGATTGCATGATTGCGGCAGGTTTTGGCATTTTGGGTCTGATCCTGCGGCGGCTGAACTTGCCAATAGTGCCGATCATTCTGGGTATGGTTCTGGGCGGTATTATGGAGGTGAAGCTGCGCTCTGCGATGCCGCGGCTGAAAACCCCGCTCGACATGATTGACCGGCCAATCGCTGCTATTTTGTTCCTGCTCATCATCGTAGTGCTCGCGCTGCATATACGGACCTTGCGGCGGGAATGGCGCGCGTCACATCAGATGAAGAATGAGCAATCTTAAGAACAGCGTGGATCAAGCGATGACGGATGCAAAGACGATCTTGGTGGTTGGCACCTATGATACAAAAGATGACGAGCTTGGCTTTCTCGCCAGCGTCATCCGTGCGCAAGGCGGGGAGGTTCTGACGATGGATGTCTCCGTGTTGGGGGATCCGTCTCAGCCGGCGGACTATTCCAAGCATGATGTCGCTGCCGAGGCGGGCAGCTCGATCCAAGCCGCCATCGACAGCGGCGATGAAAACCACGCGATGCAGATCATGGCGCGCGGGGCAAGCCTCTGCGCAGCGCGGCTTTACGCGGAGGGCAAGTTTGACGGTATGATTGCCTTGGGCGGGACCATGGGAACGGATCTTGCGCTTGATGTCGCCTCTGCCCTGCCGCTTGGGGTGCCTAAATATATCATCTCGACGGTGTCATTCTCGCCGCTTATCCCTGCGGATCGGTTGGCCGCCGATACACAGATGATCTTGTGGGCCGGGGGGCTTTATGGCTTGAACTCCGTGTGCAAAGCCTCGCTCAGCCAGGCCGCAGGGGCGGTGCTGGGCGCGGCCCGCGCGGTGCAAAAGCCGGACAAGGGCAGGCCGGTGATTGGGATGACCTCGCTGGGCACCTCGGCGCTGAAATATGTCATTCCTCTCAAGCCTGCTTTGGAAGCGCGCGGGTTCGAGGTGGCCGTCTTTCATGCCACCGGCATGGGCGGGCGCGCCTTTGAAAGCCTCGCCGCGCAAGGGGCCTTTGCCTGTGTCTTTGATTTTTGCACGCAAGAGCTGGGCAATCATTTCAATGGATCGAATATCTCGGCGGGCGCGGATCGCCTGACCAATGCCGGGCGCACCGGGACGCCGCAGATCGTCGCGCCGGGATGCTATGATCTGGTTGATGTCGTCGGCTGGCAACCCATCGCGCCGAAATGGGCGGAGCATATGAAACACGCGCATAACCGTCTGCTCACCTCGATTGTGTTGCAGGCGGAAGAGACCAAGCTGGTCGCCCAGGCCCATTGCGCGCAACTTGCAAAAGCCAAAGGCCCGACGGCGATAATCCTGCCGGAAAAGGGCCTGGGCGAATGGGACCGCGAAGGGGCCGATCTGCACAATCCCGAGGGGCTT